>JALOAP010000046.1 GCA_023228745.1 Dehalococcoidia bacterium
CCGTCAAGAATTGCCGCTTCTTCTTCGGATATGGAATCAAGCACATCTTCCGGCTTGACCTTTTCGCCATTATCCTTGGGTTCCGCGCCTTTCTCTTTGCCGTCATCATCCGGCAGTTTGACGCCCAACTCCGCCAGCTTTTTCCTCATCGCGCCGATCTCATTGGACTGGCGCATAAACTCGGAATCGGTCTTTGTCCTTGCGGTGCGCTCTTTTTCGAGTTCGGCCTCGGCATCAGTAATCTTCCTCCGAAGATCACCAGCCTCTTTTGCCGCATCGAACATCGCTTCCTCGGACTCGAATCCCAACTCCTCCCACTTGGATTTCCCTTCGCCATTCCCGTCATTGACAGGGGCTTTCGGTGCTTCCGGCATGACTATCCTCCATTTTGGGGGTTATTCAACCACTCCCGTTTACTAAAAGTATTCCAAAAACAGGGCATTGTATTCCCTTTTGCCCGCTATAAAGCATAAATCTGATTACTTGTCAAGCAAAATCGTTATAAAATAGCAAGATTGTTATATTTTTCAAAACGCCGCCTTTTCACGCCGCCGGACTTCCTCTTGCGCTTTCTTGAGTTCGTCATGCAAATCAAGCAATGCCTGATTGAGTTTTATCAAGTCGGCATCCGCCGTTTCCATGCCTGAAATGAAGCCTTCCACCAGCACCAAGCACGCCTTGTTTTTGGCGTATTCCTTGTTCAGCGCCGGGTTGTTTTCGTCCAGGGATCGGATTGCCTGCTCGTAAAACGCCTTGGTTTCGGCAAGCAAACTCGTTAATTCGTCAGCCCCGCTAAACTTGGCAATGGTGTTTAACCGGGTCTTGCTCTTGATTTCATGCCTGACTTTCGCAATACTGGCTTCGATTTTCTCTATTGAGCGCATTGCCTTTCCTTCCTTTGGTTAGATTTCCAGCCCGCCCATTGCCGTACCAGCCCCGCCAGTCAACGGGTTTGCGCCCGGAGCTTCCGCCCCGGCTCCTTCCCCGCCACCAGTCGCCCCGGCCCCGCCCATCGCCTGCATCAGCGCAACGTTTTCCTTCGGGTTGACGCCTTCGGTCAACTGGTGATACTGCTTGGTATTGCCAACAAGCCATGCAAACGCCTCTTTCTGGTTGACGTAGGGGTTCTTCAACGCCCGGTCGTAAATCATGGCCTTGCGCGTGATTTCGGCCAGTTGGTTTGCCATCTTTTCGGTGAAGCTGATTTTGACCTTGAACACCTGCCGGATGTCGTCTTGCGTGATTTCCGTCCAGCCGTAGTCATTCTTGCCGGTTGTGGGGTCGTACTTGATTTCCGGCATTAACTCCTTGTCACCGGCAAGCATCTGGCACAAAATCAGAGATTGCTCGACAACGGACAAGTACCAGCCGTTTTGGAAGTGGTTGGCAATCATCTTCTCGCGGCCGGCCGTGGACTGCATCAGCGATTCCATTGCTCCAGAACCACCGCGCACAAGGCCAGCCGTGCCTTGGCCGTGCAACGCCTTGGGTTGGCCAACGCTGGACGTGTTGAACTCTTCCAGCCGGTCGCCAAGTTGCAGCAGGAACGGCGGCAAGGCGGGCGGGGGGACAAAGCTCACAACATCCCCGGTCTTGTACGCCCCGGTAATCACGGTCTTGCCGTAGGGCTGCAAGTCGGGGGTTTCGCCGGTATTAACAACGGCATCCCGGTTAATGACTTGATGGGGGTGCAAGACCATGGTCAGCATGTCCATAATCCCGTTGTAGAACATCTCCGTTCCCATAATCATCCGTTTGCGAGGGTTGATTATTCCCGGCGTGTACCACTTGTTGCCGTCCGGGTCGAAGGTCGCCTTGACTACCGGACAGCGCAACGTCTGGAATTTGCTTTTCTTGTGATAGATTTTTACGCGGTCACAAGCGAAAAAGACGTGTTCATTGTTTGAGTAGCATTGCAGCACCGGCACAGAGATTGGCGCACCCTTAACGCTTTGGGTGTTCATTATGTCGGGCAATGCGCGGCCACGGCTGTTGATCTGTTCGGCAATCTGGCGGGGTGTACGAACATACCCGTTCATTGAGTTGGCTCTCGCATATTTGACAATCTCATCAGCATTGCCCTCATACGGCGAATCGGGATTGAGCTGCTTGTCAAGCATCTTGCGGAATACATCTTCGGGATAGAACCGCAATACGAATACGCACGACACTTCTTCGGGGGATTTGCCATCAGGCATGGGAATTACTTGGCCAAAAGGCAGGTAGGTATAGCTCGGTATCATAACGGTTTCGCCAACCGCCATCTCCCGCGCCTTTACTTCCTCATCCCCGGCATACACGATTGTTTGATTGACGGCTGGCGGGGTGATTAACTTCGGCTCAATAATGCCGTATCCGCATCCCAGCTTGACGGCATCCTTGATGGTCAAATATCCTTCCGTCATAATGTTCATGACGGTGTTCATGTTGAACAGCACCCAATCGCGCACTTTCCGGCCCCGCTCGTAAGTCACGGACTTATCTCCAGGAAGCAACTCGAAGGGCGTGTCATCCCCAAACAGGGAAAAGAAGATTGACGGCATGATTTGGTCAACAAACAGCTTGGCTTGTCCAAGCGATATGTCGGACAGGGTAGGGGAGTTTAAGTCCGGCTCCTGCTCAAACAACGCGACATCCTCATTGGCGCGGTCAAAGAACGGTCGGGCTTCCTTCCATGCGGTTTGAAACATGCCAAGATATTTGGCAAGCAATTCCTGATCCGCCTTTGACACTTCGGGGGCTTGTTCTTTTTTATCCATAAATTGCCTCTCTTGTTCGTATTGTGGTTCTGCCAGCACCGAACCGCGCATCCATCCCGCGCCGCGATCCAAGCACCTTGCGGGTTTCCCGTATCGGCGCGTTCAAACCAATAATGTTTGGAAACATGCGTCTTGGGCCAGCATCTTCCGGGGACACGTTGAAGTTGCGGTTGTTTCGTATTTGGGTCTTGGCCAGCGCATAAACGTATTCCGATATTCCAAACGCCATAATGCAATCCGTGCTGCCGCGTTCTGGATGATCGGGCCTGCCGCCCTTGCCGGTGATGCACTCGTTCAACTCTTTCAAAAGCTGGTAGTGGTAAATCTTGCTGTTGTCCATGTGGTCATAAAGCCATGTTCCAACAAGGTCGAAGGCGTACTTGCGCGTTGCGTTCTTGGTGTCAAACCCGAATTTCTCTTGAAGGCGGCGGGTCTTGTCGTTCGTGCTGATATGCCGGTAAATGAACGGGTATCCGCTTATTGTGGTAACGAATACCGCGCCATCCGCGCTCACGCCGGTTTCGGGGGCAACCAATGCAAAGTTGTAGTAACATGCTGCGTAAAGGCAGAGCCAGGCGAACTCAACATTCCGTACCGTGGAATGTAACGACGCCACCATCATCGGGTCTTTTTCGCCTTCAAAGGGCAGTCTCCGGACATACGCCGCGCTTGCATTTTGCGCCAAGTCGGGATCGTCATTCCCAACGGCAACATCGGCGGTAAGCCAATACGCCCCGCGCTCGTTGTATGATTCGTATATTTCCCAAACGTCAGGGGCTTCGTTGTCGGCGGCTTCTTCCCTGATCTTGATATGCAGGGCATCGTTTACCGTGTCAACTTTTGCCATGGGAAGGATGCGGGCCAGCCGGTGGCGCGGCATGTATTCCTTCTTGAATTTCTCCGTCAGCTCGAAGTTGTAATACGGCTTCCCGGCCATGTCGCTGAAATGCCCGTAAACGCGCGCCTTGATTTCGTAAGGCTTGTAATGCTTGATTTTGGCGTTGACCTTTTCGGAGTCTTGGTACGGACTGTCAAATTGCGTGCAATGGAATATCTTGACGCGGCCATTCGGGTCTTTGATTGCCGGGAGATAGCTGTCGTAGTACGACCAGTTCAGGCCGTTGATCGGACTGAAACAAAGGCGGAGATACTTGCAATGCTCCAAGGCAGAAATGAAATATTGGCGGTCAGGCGGTTCCTCGTCCAGCACCACCATCCACGCCATTTCACCTTCTGCCTTTTTGTATTGTTGCTCATAGGTGATGAGGCGGATGGTAGCGCCAGAATCGAAGTGAAATACCTGCAACTTCTCGCTCCAGCCGTCCACGCCTTTGTTGCGATTCAGCAGGTATTTCGGTATCAATTCCTCAAGACGGTTCTTCCACATCTTTTCCTTGACTTCCCGGTAAGATGCGATCCAGATTTGCGCCCCGGTGTTGGGTGGCGGTATTTTCTCAAGTGGGTATTTGCCAACGCCAATGACGTTACCGCAAGTGCCATCTTCCCGTAATCCAAACCGCTTGATATTTTCCTCATTCACCTTGCGCGGAACACCGGTGTCAACGCCCTTGTCAAACCGCATGGAAATAGGGACTTGCCCGCTTGCCATGATGATTGCTTCAATCAACAAGGCGCGGCTCTTGCCGCATTGTGAACCGGCAAGCGTCATGGTGTAGCCGGGGGTTTCCGTCGTATCCATCAATAACCCGATTTGAAACGGGCCGCCAGTCAGCGCAAGCTGCACGTCATGTTTTGCCGCTTTTTCAATCAGCCAAAGCTGGCGTTGCTCAACGTCAAACGGTTCAAACAGATTGAAGTCCGAATCTTCGGAGCCTTCAAAGGCGGTTTGAAACAGCGTTTTGATTTCGGTTGACATGGTTGATTATCCGCGCTTCGGTTCCCCGGCCTTTTTGGATGCCTCAACGAATTTGAGTTGATCTTCTTTGGATGGGAATTGCTCCTTGACCGCCCGCGCAAAACCCGCCATCCAGACTTTGTAGGCGTCCACGCTGATGACGTTCCCGCTGTTGATGTCGAAGTCAATCTTCACCAGCTTGCCAATGGCTTCGGTGAGGTTTTTAATCATGGCAACCCGGTCTTTGTCGGACAGCTTGATTACACCGCCGGCGGGGTCGTATCCGCCAACGCCTTCGCCGTTTTTGATACGCTCAATCATTTCAAGCGTAGTGGCGCGCAACAGTTTGATTTCAGCCTCAACGCTTTTGGTCTGCGCCGATTTGACGCCTTCGGATTCCACGGCCTCGAAATACTTGTCGGCATTGTGGTAAAGAGACGGATTGCGTTGCTGTATGGCTTCCAAGTGTTTCATTGCGAATTCCTTTGCCGCGCCAGTTCTCCTGCCTTTTTCATGGTCGTTACACCAGCCCCATCCAAAGTGGTTGGTTCCCCATCCGGCAGTACGCTTGCAAGCGCACAGGGGGCAAAAATGACTTCTTTCAGAATGGGTGTAATCACCAACCGCCTCGCATGATTTGATAAACTTCCGTGACTTTGCCGGACACCTGGGAAATGAAGCCCATGACGGGATTCCAAGCTGCTTGCGAATCACCATCTTGTCCTTGTGCGTCAGCCTTGACTTGTGTACCCAAGGCTTCTTCCCTTGATATTCCATAATACAATTCCCCTGTTTCGGAATACCGCTTACTATATTAATCGGTTAATGTCAAGACAAAAGTATTATTTTAGTTGACAAACGTATGATAATCTGGTAAAGCCAATCCGAAAAAGAGATGATTTTGTAACATTTTCAATACCAGGGGGTGACGCCATGATTCCATGCGGAAGCATAATTGACGAGCTTATGACGCAGATGGACAACCCAAGGGGCACAGCAGACGAGGTTTACACCAAACAAGTTAAAGAAAAACTGAACGAGGCATACCGGGATGTATGCGGCGCGTTCAACTGGACGTGCTTGCAGCAAGCCGCGACTTTAACCGATCAATCGTATATTCTTCCTGCCGATTGCCGAACCGTATTGCGCGTCCAGGATGAGGACAAGCAGCCTTACAACTTCATGCCCGGCGGTAGCCGCCCTTCCAATTTTGAGAAAAACTGGTATTACGATACGCCGGTTGAAACCGCGCTGGCAGACGGGACAACGCTTGCCATTAACGAATACATGACCGCCGCATCATCCACGGCAGAGTTCCCGGCCACGACTTGTGCCGGGGAGTTCATCAGGATTGGCAGCAACACCGGGATTTACAAGATCGCCACATGGACAAGCACATCAGCCATAACGCTTTCCGACAGATTCAGGGGTTACAACCAGTCCGCCGCCATGTTCCAGATCAGGCCGAAAGGAACCCCAATACTGGCGTTTTGTGACTCAACAGGCACGGCTTTGACTCCAACCGGGATCGTCGTTACCTATGTCCGCTTCCCGTTGCCACTGTTCCGTGATGAGGACATCATCGAATTGCCGGGATATGCGCCCGCCGTGAAGGTGCAGGCGTTGCGTAAACTGCTGGCAATGAAGGGGTTTAACCAAGCTGCTGACCGCAAAGAGGGCGAATATCTTGCGGCATTGTCCGAAATGAAGGCCAGCGAGCCGCAAAACAACGCGCAATTCCAGCCAACACCGATGTTTAGAACCCGATATACCAACACCGGAAGCACGACCGGCAGCTATATTCGCGGGTTGAACCTCATTAACAACGGGTAATTTCCTATGAATATTGACAATCTGGCAGAGGGGAAATGGATACGGGACAAGCTCGGTCAAGAGTTTTCAGGGATTGACCCGTCAGACCGCACCATTGTTCGCAAACTTGAGCAGTTGCCAATCAAGGACGTATCGGCTTTGGTGGAAATCCTGCGCCAGCGTACCAGCGTCAAGAACCCGAATGATGGCAAAAAGTATTACAGCGTCGAAAACCCTATGGTTGACGGCGTGGAATTGCCGGGGATATGGCGTTGCATTACCATCAAGGGGATTGTTGATCCGGCGGTAGGGCCAGCCGGCGTGATCCAGCAGGTTTTAGCATACGGCTGGGCGAATTCAATCGCTTGGGCGGAAGCAAGGTTGGCGGATAGTCTGGAAATGCAACCGTTGGGCGCGACCGACTACCGATTCTTAACCGTCATATTTCCCAATATTGCGATTGATAAAATGTACACGCTGGCGGAAACGCTGGGAAACACCAGCACATTTGCCAGCCCTGTTGTCGAAGGACACACCTTTGCCGGAACGTGGTTTAACAGCGGCGTGGAAACCGGGAAGTCAAAGGACGGCAGCGGTATTATCACGCTGAAACTGTCAATCGAATACCGGGATGTCGAGTTTCATGTTACCGCGCAAAACTCGCACTCCATTGTTTCCACAAGGCAGCAGCTTGGCATTACAAGCCAAGACGCCGAAAAAATCACGCCTTCCGACGGGGAAGCAAGGGAGCGGCTTGTCGAGGTCAACAAGGATAGCTCCAAGAACATCAAGACATTGGTGGATGTTGGCGTTGCGCAGACCAGCACGACAACGGTTGTGTCTAAGGCTGGCACTACAGTTGTCACGGAAAAGACCGTCCAGACGGAAGCGCTAACGCCGACAGAAGCGGTGAAGGGCGTCATCAAGCGTTTTGTCAATAAGGTCAGTAAGTATTTCAACCGATACGATACGGTTGAGGAAACGATTACGCCCACCGATCAGGAAGTTGTGATTGACGAAGCCTCTTTTGCCGAATACGTAAAGACCACCAAGAACACGGAAAGCGGCACCGACCCGACATTAATTGACAATGTTACAACTTATCTTACCGGCATTCGCGGGAAAATCGTCAAGATATTTGCCGAGCGCACACAAGCCGGGAATGTACGCAAGGAAGTCAAAGAGATCACGCCGTTAAACCAAACGATTGAACAGGGGGCGATTGACGCGTTCGTTGCCTCCGCAAAGCAAACTGACAAAGAAGCGACGTATTCCAGCGCGGACGGGTTTCTTGCCAGACTATCCGCCATTGTCACAAAAGCCCGGACATTAAAGACAACGCTTAAAACTGATTACGCTTCACTTGAAGATGGCGAAGCGGGCGACATCAGCGTTGAGGAAACACCATCTGGTAACATGAAGGTTGAAGTTCGTCTTGAAGAAGCGCGGGCGTCAAGCGAATCCGTAACCCGCGAAGTGGACGCCTTTTCCACCAAGACAACCACCGTAAACACAGGGGCGACATCAAGGGTTGCTGAAAATGCCCCCGCATTCGCAGCCGGGACAATCCAATACCTTGTTGACAAATGGATGAAGTTCAAGAATCGGTATCAGACTACTGCGATTACGGATGTTGCTACGCCAAGGACGGCAAAATTTGCGGCGGCTATGGATGCGACAACCGGATCGGCAATCTTCATTGACAGATCAGACACAAGCATAACCGCTGCTGGAATATTTCACAACCAAACGACAGCCCCAACAATCAACGAAGGAGAAGTTATAAGCTCAGGGGTTGTCTTAAATAGGTCAGTTAAAATAGTCGGACTCACATTAAACAGGCACGGCTTATTCGATTACGTCAAACTGACCACCTATCACGCCGTCCCAATGTCCGGAACAAGCGACGGTTGGACAACCACGGGGGAATATTACTGGTTGCCAGTCGGATACAAGACAGACGGAAGGATTGATTCAGTCCAAAAGTATCAAAAAAAATGGACGCATACACTGAAGTTCCATTTAACGCTTGCCGCAGCCTCCAGCGCCACAAACAACGGCGTGCAGGGCAGCACAGTTTACAGGCTTGGCGATTACCTTTATTGCTCACACAAGATTGTACGGAGTGATACCGCTGTAGGCGGCTTGGTGTTCTTTCCTGATTAAAGGGTGATTCATGCCAAACGAACAAGATATTCATATCCCGCAACCCAAACAAGCGCCGGACGCAAGGCAGATAATCATGGAGACGGTGCAGCAGTTGACGCAAATGTTTCCCACGCGGGATGAAGCTGAAACCATTGCGAAAAACGCAGTCCCGTCGGAATTAGTTGATATAGACAGAAGCCCTGGAAACGGCGGAGATGTGTTGCGACGCGGCAAAGCCCCGGTTGTTTCCGGTTACGCCAATACCGCTCCTCCCGCCGCATACTGGGGCAAGGCGGTTACGGCGTTGAAGGTTGGCGGCACGTATTTGACCGACATTGTTGAATTTCTGGCTGGCGAAGGAATGACCGGTGGCCTCGAAGGGAACACAATCACATTCACCAATGCTGGCGTGACGAAGTTGACAGCCGGGGATGCTGGCATTGTGTTTAATAAGGATACCGGGGAAATATCCGCCACGACAAATCCGATTGCGAGAATCGCGCCAACATCTGGGTATGTGCTCACTTACGTCCAAGTCATTGCGTCAGACGAAAGCGGCACGACATTGAGATTTACCGGGAAAAACGCCGCAGGGGAAGAGGGTTATGCGGACATTGTAATTGGCGCGGGCGGCGGCGGGTCAACCGGGTTAAATCAAAGCGTTACGGTTTACGGAAGGGTTTACGATTTCAACGGGCAACTGCTGCAAGAAACGTGGACATATACTTATGTTAATGGTGCTTTGCAAAGCATAACTGCCGGAAGTCCGCATGTTATTGGCAACTTAACTCCGTGTACATAATGACAACATTCGGCACAAAAATAATAAATAATACGCTTCACTTCCTGACCAAAAACGGGGACTTTTGCACGACCTGTTGCGTCGAGTGTACACCGGAAATCATATCATCCGTTGCGGTAGCTCCGGCAAACTATGTCACATACTCCGGTTATTTCACTATACCCGCGCCAATCAAAACGGGGTATTGGCTGATATATGATGAGTTGCGGAACAGAAATGGAGACAGTCCGCTTGTTGCTTACGGTTATGTCCAGAACTATGTCTATGTCGGGTTAAGCTCCCAATACCAGAACACGTTTGCCGATGCCGCAACGTACTTTGATTTTTCGGTTTGCTGCACAGGGGAAGATTACATAATTTTGCCGCATGATAATTTATACCGAGCGTCAGACTGGTACACATGGACGCCGCCCACGCCGGGAAGTTTCGTAACGCTTGACGCGAACACTTCGCTGCATTTTGAACCGGCCAATAGCGCGTTATACAAGTATTGGGGTATTGGGTGCTGGGTGGACGGCGCACCAGACGGAAGGCATATTCAGGTTGGCCGTGGGACAATCGGCGCTACCGGGTTGCTCACAAATATGAAAAGCAGTTATTCCGTGCCATCGTCCAAATTAACGGGGACAAGGTGGTACATTTACGTTTACGATTACATACTATGAACGCTACTGATTTTATGTCGTATTCGATGAAACGGTTTATGATTTGCCGGGAATGTCCCGACTCAAAGTCAGAAGGATTTAACTGCAAGCATTACAAAGGCGCGTGCTGTTTTGGACGCTGGCGCACAAACATAAATAACGACTGCCCGCAAGGCAAATGGCCGAAGGTAGAAAAGACCGACAAAGGCATAGGAGGCTGACATGGCATTGAACATAAAGGGAATGACCCCGCCCGCAATCCCGCCCGGAACTGAATTGTCTGACCGCGACGTATGGCGTTTGCGCAATGAAGCGTTGTCTAAGCAAGCCGCCGAAGAACGCGCTCGTAAGACCGCTGAATCAGCGAACGCTAATCCAGTCCAAATATCGGGATATGCTTCGACTGGCATACCTGGCAAGCTGGAGGTATTGTCGTCTGACCCGCGCATGAGCAATTTATCGGCCTATACCACAAACGCGCAAATCGCAGAACTTGCACAGGGCAATTCAGACGCCGCCCGTGCATTCACATTGCGACGCGACAATCTTTGGGATACGCAAAACAGCCGGTTTGAACAGGACGTGCAGGGGCAGAAACTCCGCCTTGGCGAACTGCAAATCCAACGCGCACAGACCGAGGCGCAACGGGCGGAAGAAGATTTGATTGCCGAACAGAACCGCAACCTTGCCGCAGAATTTATGATGCCGGTCAGCCACGCAAAGGCTATGGAAGAATTGCGCGAGCTTGAAAACAAGAACCGCTTAACGGAAAACGAACTGGCGCGTCAGGATTACTACAAGGATTTGCTTACCAAGCCCGAACCGCAGAAGTCATCCGTTACACCAGCCAGCACGGCCAATACGCTATTGGAAGTTGAGAGCATCCAGGACGCAGGGCCAGCGTGGGACAATCTGAAAGTCCTGTCTACGACGCACAACGTGCCATCCCAAACGCTCAACCAGCTTTACACCGGGCGTTTGGCGATCACCTACACGACGCCGATGGAAATGGTCAAGGACATTGGAATCAATCCGCCAGACTCCGACATTGTGGCAATCAATGCCGTGGACACGCAAACCGCCGGACTGATTGACGACGCCCTATCCAAGAGCCTGCCGCCCGACAAGGCGTTGAAGCAGGTCATAACCGACCTGGGGCTTGACAAGGCCAGCAAGGAATACAAGCAAAAGGCTGTTGATTTAGCCTATGCCGTAATGAAGCGATACAACGACGCCGGGGAAGCCGCATTGAAGGACGCGCAAGCCGCCATTGCCGCGCACAATGAACGCATGGCGCAGGCCGCCACAAACCAACTCCAATCCATCCCGCAGCAAGTGTCCACTTCCGCCGGGGTGCTGGCAATCCTGCAATCAACCGCGCAGTCCATGCAAGACCTTTTGACCGCATCCGAATCCGCCAAGGCTGGCGGATCGGGGAGTGCTCCATACGCCGCCATGCTTGAAGAAAAGGCGTATGGAAAGGTGGGCATAAGCCCCATGATGGCCGAAGCCATGCAGCCCGAACAAATCCGCAAGGCTGTCATGCAGCATTTGATTAAGGAAAACGAAGGCGATTTGCAATTCACGTCATGGATGCAAGACCAAGCTGGCAAACCACCGGCGCAACGTGACCCGCGCCTTGAGACCTTCCTTGACGCCATTGTGACGCCATTCAACAAGGGCTACGAGCAAGCCCGCCAAGAGGAAATCAAAAAGGCCGAACAGCGCGACAAGATCACGATGGACAATCTTGAAAAGGGGTTGATTACCAAGTGGGATGCCGCCGGGAAGCCGGTTACGTTCAGCGATCCGGTCAAGGCGCGTGAATACGAAACGGCGGACACGTCGAAACGCATGGAGATTGCCGCCAAGGAAAAAGACAGGATTGAATCAGAGATCACCGCATGGAAGGGCAACGAAACATTCCGAAGCTTGCCGCCGTCCGATCAAGCCGAAATCCGTTCTGACATTGAAGCCGCTCGCCTTATCCTGCAATCCGATACGGTTGACCCGAATAGCGGGTTCATGAAGGAAAAAGGACTCAAGACGAAAAAGGAAGTCCAGTCGTGGATAGCAGGGACTATCAAGGCAAACGGGTTCAAGATTGACGTGCCGGAGATTACGGGCAAAAACGATGAAAAAGGGTTTTTCAGCAAGCTGTTTGGTTTTTGGGGCGGCGATAACGAACAGG
>JALOAP010000047.1 GCA_023228745.1 Dehalococcoidia bacterium
GTAGCGGCGATTCGGATGGGGGATGGCGGTCGGGTAGAGTTGGCGGATGCCACGCGAGGGCTCGGCAGCGGATGTGCGGCGGAAGCAGGACCGGCTTCGCGCCCTTTCCCGGTCGCCGCAACTCGGCGAATACGCCCTCGAGCTCGTGGCCAACGAACGGCATGCCGAGTTGCTGCTCGCTGCCCTGGCCGCGTTGGGCGAGTCGCCACCGGCAGCAGCGCACGACGCGCTCGTTCGGCGGTACGAAGAGTTCGAGCGCGCAGGGCGGCAGCGGGACGCTGGTGGACTTGTGCGAGCTGCGCTCATTCGCGCAATGGAGCCGATCGCGCTTCCCGGAGACCTGCCGCTGCTGGCGCGCGCCGTGGAAGTACACGAGCCTTCGCCCCACGATGCGGCTGCACCAACCGGCTTACGCGCGGCCGCGCTCGCGACCATGCTCCGCCTCGACCCGGAACTCGCGAGCTACCACGCTGCGGTCATGCTCCACGACCAGCGGCGGACGTCGCAGTTCACGGGCGAGCCGGCGGCGACAGCCGTGCGAGTGTTGGCGGCAGCGGGCGAGGAGGTCGCGCTCGTCGGATTCGCCCTCGGTGGCGGGCACCCGGAAGTGCTCGCTGAGTGTCTCCGGCAGTTGCGCAGCGTGCCGTCGCCGGTACTCGCCAAGGTGGTCGGTGCAGCCCGCGGCGCGGCGAGCGACGAGACCGTAGGGCTTGGCCTCTGCGACCTTTTCGTGCGGCATGAGCCGGACGGCGCGCTGCGTGGGCAGATGGTGCAGTTCATGCGACACGAGGCGACACCGGAGCTCTACCACTACCTGGCGGCGGCGATTGTGGCCGAACGTCGCGATGACCTCTTGGAGGCGCTCGGCGAGGCCGCCCGAGAAGAGACACACCGGGAGAAGCTCAAGGCACTCGGCGAGGCATTGGAGGTCCGCCGCGGGGACCCGGCGGTGGAAGCGCTGGCGGAGGCGGTGCGGAAGCGGCAGGCGAGATCGTAGCGGACGGGCCCCAGTGCCCGTCGCGGCGTAGGATCGCGTTATGCGCATCGTTTCGCTCGTGCCCAGCCTCACGGAGCTTGTCTGGTGGTTCGGACTCGGCGAGCAGCTCGCGGGGCGAACCACGTTCTGCGAAGAGCCGGCTGGCCAGATTGAGCACGTGCCGCGCTTCGGCGGCACGAAGAACCCGAAGGTCGAGCGCATCGCGGCACTCGCACCGGACCTTGTCCTGGCGAACAAGGAGGAGAACCGCCGCGAAGACGTAGAGGCGCTGCGAGCGGCGGGGCTCGAGGTGCTGGTCACGGACCCGAACACCGTGCCGGAAGCGGTGCAGATGATCCGTGAGCTAGGGGAGCTGCTTGGGTGCCGGATGCGCGCGCAGGTGCTTACAAGCGCGATCGAGGCCGAGCTGGCGTTGCCGGCGCCGGTTGCACAGCGGCGGGTTTTCGTGCCCATCTGGAAAGAGCCGCTCCTCGGGCTGGGGAGCGCGACCTACGGGCACGACCTGCTGGAGCGGGCGGGAGCGGTGAACGTGCTTGGCCGCCTGGAGCGCTACCCGGAAGTCACTCGCGAGACGGTGCGGGCGCTGGAGCCAGACCTTGTGCTCCTGCCGGATGAGCCGTACCCGTTCACGGACGCGGATGCGGCCGAGTGGCGGGAGATAACACCGGCGCAGGTGATCGATGGGAAATTGCCCTGGTGGTACGGGCCACGAATCCCGCAGGCGATAGCTGCGTTGCGTGCGATGTTCGCGGCAACGGGACCTGGCTAGACGGCGTCAGCCGGACACCAACCATGCGTCGATGGTACGGTCTGCGCGGAGGAAACGATGACCATTGACGCGCACATTGTGCAGTTGAGTATCTCCCGGGGCGGCGTGCCGAAGCTGCCCATCGCAGAGGCGGAGGTAACGGAGCTCGGCATCGTGGGCGACGGGCACAATGACACCGCGCACCATGGCGGACCGGAGCGGGCGCTCTGCCTCTTCGCGGTGGAGCCGATCGAAGCAATGGCTGCCGAGGGCCACCCCATTGCGGCGGGCAGCACGGGCGAAAACATCACGACGCGCGGCCTCGACTGGGCCGCGATCGTTCCGGGCGTGCGCCTCCGGCTGGGCGATGAGGTGGTCGTGGAAATCACCCGCTACACCACGCCGTGCGCCACCAACCAGCGCTGGTTCATCGACGGTGACTTCAATCGGATGCACCAAAAGCTGCACCCGGGTTCGAGCCGCGTATACGCGCAGGTCCTGGCTCCGGGACGGCTGCGGGTGGGCGACGCGATACACGTGGTTGCGACGCCGGAAGTCGAACCCTAGCCGCTTCCGGGTTCGCCGCGAGGGCGCTTCTGCGACTTAGCGCCTCCCGACAGGGAGGGCGGTTCTGCATGTTCGGGGATGGTATCGTCCCCACCCGACTCTGCCTGGTTGCGGGAATGGGGCATCTCGTCCTGGAACTCAGCGAACTGGGCCGGGTGTCCGTCCGGCACCGGCTTCGTGCTTTTCGCCTGTGTCCAGGCCTCGCCCAGCGAGGCATTGCGGGCGACCTGGTTGGCGAGACCTGCCTTACGGGGGTTGGTGTCCTTGCGTCGAACCATCGGCGCCCTCCTCTGCGTCACAGTAGGAAACCGTGCGCCGAAGGCGGCTCAGGCGAGCGAGGAGGTTGCTCGCAACGATATCGCAAGAGCGAGCGGCAGGAGCCGGTTGCTCCTGCCGCCCGCACTTCCAGCGGCTACTGGTGGTCGTCGCCCGAGCTGGAGCCGACGCCTGCTTCTTTCGCCAGGTAGGCCCAGGTGTCGTGCGAGAGGTCATGTTGCACGTCGTGGGCCTGGCCCATGAGTTCGCCGGCCTTCGCCATGTCGATGTCGTCCTTATCGAGTTCGACCGCGAGCTGCGCGAAGACGCCTGCGAGTTGGTCGGCGGTGCTCTTCAGTTCGCCGGGCCATTCGGTCAGGCGCGTGACGGTCTCCATGTGGACGACGACGGTCCGCGCATTCGCAGGAACCTCTCCGTCCTTGTTGATGGCATCGTCCATGCCGTGCAGGCCCGCGTTGTCGAGCGTGGTGATGGCGGTGATGAGGGACGCATGGCCGGAGGCGTTGCTGTCGCCGTTACCGTTGTCGTCGTCATCGCCGCAGGCGACGAGCGCGAAGGTGGCAGCGACGACGGCGAAGGCGAGCGCGGTGAGACGCAGTCCGCGCGAAAAGTTCGAGCTCAATGGATTCTCCTCTATTGTTTGTGGCTGGGGATGTGTCAGCAGGCAGGGCTACGTGGGGGCGCTGGCTCGGGGACAACAGTTTCGACGTGTGCCGGCTGCCATGAATGCCCCGGTAGCAGCTCAAGCCGGGCATCGGCAGCGAGAAACGCCAGTGCGTCGTGGAGCAGGGCGACACTTGCGAGTTGGGTAAGCGGCAGATCAGAGCAGGAGGCTACATCGCTGTGACAGTGGTCCTGGTGGTGGCCGTCCGTGTCCGCGCTGTGGGCGTGCAGATCCTGCGGTGGTGGGAGCGGTACCGCGATGCGGACGCTTGTCCCCGGGACCGGGAAATCGAGCGTCCAGTGCCCGACGAAGGTGAGCATGGGCAGGAGCGAAAGTGCGAGCACCCACGATGCGCACCGCAGGCGTTTTCGGATTCGCGGCGAGTCAGACGGGACGGGCGGACCCTGCACATTTCAAGTATACCTTGGGACCCCTTGTACGCTGCAGCGAGCCTCACCCGGCGAGGCGCTGACGCAGGTCCGGGTCGCGGGCGAGGAGCAGCCGGCCGCGCTCGACCAGGGGAGAGAGTGTGCTCTTGTTCCGCCCATCGAAGAGCTCGGCAATCTCCGGGAGGCTGCGGCCACGATCCCGGAGTGCAGCAACAGCGACAGCTCGGGCCTCGGCAACCAGTGTCTTGCGGGAGCGGCCAAGCAGGTCGTCGAGGGAGGTCTCGTAGTATCGGGCGATCTTCTCGACGAGCAGGCGGTCGCCGCAGACCGCGGGCGCTGCTTCGGCGATCGCGATGCGCGTGAGTTCGGCGTCGAGGCGGCGCAGGTCGAGCAGACCTGCGCGGTCGAGGGCGAACGCGGCATGCACCGCACCCTGGAGCGCGCGGACGGAGGGCACTTCCACGTTGGCGATGCGGTCTACCGCCCAGGACGGCAGGGCGGTGCGGCGGTCGCGGGCGAGCCAGTTCACGAAGTCACGCCGCTCCTCGAGACGGAACGGCTCGACCTGGGCGATGACGCCTGCGGAGAGGCGCGAGACGAGACGTTCGGGAAGGTCGAGTTCGTATGGGTGCTTTTCACTGCCCATCGCGACGGCACCGCCGGCATTGGCGACGGCGTCGATGGTGTGCACCAATTCATCGATGGTGCCCGGCTTCTTCGCGAGGTACTGCAGGTCGTCGACGATCAGCAGGCGGACACTGCGGATCTCGTCGTGGAAGCGCTCCACCTGGTTGCGGCGAATAGCGGAGAGGTAGCGCGTGGTGAACTCTTCGGCGCTGAGGCAGGCGGTTTCCCAACCGCGCGCGGCGGCGGCGGCGGCAGCGGCGTGCAACAAATGGGTCTTGCCCATGCCCGGGGAACCGAAGACGACGACCGGGCTGATGGCGAGATGGATCTCGCCGAGGAGTGCTTCGCAGCACTCGTGCGCCAGCCGGTTTCCCTCGGCGCGGATGTAGCGATCGAAGGTGTAGTTGGCGTTGAGGGCGCCAATAACGATTTGTGATTGAGCCGGGTGCCCGGGCAAGGGCCGATCGTTCGCTTCGATGGCGGCGGGCGGGACGAACTGGACAGGATGCTCGACGCCCGTGACGTCGAACACGGCGCGCTGCACGACGATGAGGAGGCGGAGGTTGAGGGTGTCGACATCGAAGGCGCGGGCGGCCTGGACCACGAGCGTGTCACCCTCGAAATGGAGCGCCCTGGTGGGCTTCAGGAACGTGCTGAAGGCCTGGGGCTGGACTTCGAATTCGAGACGGCCGAGGACCGCCTGCCACATGCGGGCAAGCTCAAGCGCGGAAGGCATGCAGTGGCTGAGCATGGGCGGAGGCAGTCCTTTCTCCCACACGGAAGTGGCACGGCGGCGGCCAGGTATGGGGTTATGGGCGCATCCCGGAGCGTAATGCCCAGGAGGTGCATAACCGCCGGACTTTCGGCGGCGTGAGCGTCACGATAGCCGTCGTTCTGCCGTGGTTCAACGCGGTTATGTAGGCTGAGAGCCGGTTCTGAACGAAGCTTCACGCCACCCGACGGTTATGTGTGACGTAGCTTCGTAGACGAAAATGCAATTCCGGGCAGGACGCAAGAGTTTGACATTGACGTGCGCGTGAGTGTGGCTAGACTTGGTTTCGAACGCCATGACTCACGAATCGCGCCAGGGTGGCTTCCTCCAGATCGGTGAGGCAGCGGAACGCACGGAACTCACGCAACGGACGCTGCGCTACTACGAGGAGAAGGGCCTGCTGCAGCCTCCAACGCGTATGGAGGGTGGCTTCCGGCTCTATTCTCCTGCGGACCTTGAACGGCTCGAGCGCATCAAGCAGTTCAAGGACCTGCTCGGCTTTTCACTCGCCGACATCAAGGAGATGCTGGACGCGGAAGACATCCGGCTGCAGATTCGGTCGGAGTGGCGGAAGGACGCGCAGGCGGCAGAGAAGGCCGCTCAGATTCGCGTGGCGCGCGAGCAGACGCTCAAGCAGCTCGCACTCATCGACCAGAAGATGACGAAGATGGCCTCGCTACGCGACCACCTCGCGGAGCGGATGCAGAAGTACGACCAGTGGCTGCTGCAGTGGTCGGAGACTTCGGAGCGAGAGACATCGGGCGTGGAGTAGGGTTCAGGCGCGAGGCAAGCCGAGCACAAGTGCGACTCCCGCGAGGACTTCCTGTATGCGAACGCGCGGCAGGCGGCCGATGAGGTCCTCGAGCTCAGACTTGTCGACGGTCAGTAGCTGGCTCACCTGGACAACGCTGTCCCTCGGCAGCCCACCTTCGCCTGCTGGGACGAAAACGTTCCCGGCGATGCGGCGATGCCCCAGGTTCGAGGTCAATGCACAGATGACCGCTGTACGAATGGCGCTCCGATTGAAGCGATCGGACTGGATGACGACGTGGGGCCGCCGGTAGGCGGACTCGGAGCCTCGAGGGGCGCCGGGGTCGTACCAGTAGAGATCGCCCTGGTAGAGATCGCCGTGGCGGACTACCGCTGCTCGGGCTTCAGCGTGCGGCGATAGGCATCCTTGGCTCCCTGCAACCACCGACGCTGCTCAGCCGCATCCTCTTCGGCGTACAACTCCGCGTACGCCGAATCGAGTTCCGCGGTCAACTTCGCATCATCCTGTTCGGAACCCGCAAGGAAGCGGCGGATGGCTTCGGCGGCGAGTTCGCTGGCGGGCCGGTCCTGCTGACGGGCGGCGGCATCGAGCTCGTTGTAGAGGTCTTCCGGGATCGAAACACCCACTGACATGCGCCCATCTTAGCGCCCACGCATCGTCATACCTACCCCGGCCGGGCCAGGTCGCCGGGCAGCGGTCGGCCGCCACGCATATACTTCCCGCACCAACTCACTTGGAGTGTCTCATGGGCAACCTCATCGACGGCGGCGAAATCATCGCGCGGATGATCAAGCGAGAGGGCGTGGACCACATCTTCACGCTCTCTGGCGGGCACGTTCAGAACATCTACGAAGGGTGTCTCAACAACGACGTTGAGATCATCGATACGCGCCACGAGCAGTCAGCGGGTCACGCTGCAGACGGCTATTCGCGCATCACCTTCAAGCCCGGCGTGGCGGTGGTGACTGCGGGTCCGGGCGTGACGGACGTGGTGACGGCAGTCGCGAACGCGTACCAGGCGTCGAGCCCGATGGTCATCATCGGCGGACGCTCACCGCTGCGGCAGTACGACATGGGTTCGCTGCAGGACATCGAACTCATGGACGTGATGAAGCCGATCACGAAGTGGGCGCAGACGGTCTATGAGACGCGGCGCATCCCCTACTACATGGCGATGGCGTTCCGCGAAGCGATGACGGGCCGCTACGGACCGACCTTCCTGCAGATCCCCTCAGACGTGCTCTTCGAGCGGGTGGACGAGGACAAGATCGACTGGCCGGAGAACTACCGGACATCGGGCGAGATCATGGGCGACCCGGCACTCATCAAGGAGGCGGCGCAGGCGATCGCGCAGGCGGAACGGCCGATGGTGATGGCTGGCTCGGGGGTGTTCTGGCACCGGGCCCATAAGGAGTTGGCCGAATTCGCGAAGGCAGCCGACGTGCCGGTCTACACGAACGCGATGGGCCGGGGCTCGCTCCGGCAAGACAACCCACACTTTTTCAGCCTTTCGCGGAAGCCCGCCTTCGCGCAGTCGGACTGCATCGTGGTCCTCGGGGCACCCATCGACTTCCGCCTGAAGTACGGGCGGTCGCCAGCGTGGAACCCGGACGCCAAGGTAATTCAGATCGACATCGACCCGCGGGACATCGGGCGGAACCGGGACTTCTCAATCGGCATCGAGGCGAACATCCGGCAGGCCCTGCTCCAACTGACCGGGGAGATTGGCACGTCGAGTCACACAGACTGGATGCAGACGCTGCGCGGGATGGAAGGTTCGGCTGACGCCCAGCGCGAGGTCTACATGAACTCCGATTCGATGCCGATCCACCCCCTCCGGCTGTGCAAGGAGATCGCGGAGTTCGTGGACGACGACACGATCGTGATCGGCGACGGTGGCGACATCGTGGCCCAGGCGGCGAGCGTGCTCCCGGTGAACAACCCCGGCCAGTGGATGGACCCGGGCCCATTTGGGACGCTGGGAGTCGGCACCGGCTTCTGCATGGCCGCGAGCGTGGCGGCGCCCAACAAGAAAGTGCTGATGGTCAACGGCGACGGCACGTTCGGGCTGAACGGCTTCGACTTCGACACGTTCGTGCGCTTCGACATGCCGGTCGTGGCGGTGGTCGGGAACGACCGCACGTGGCACCAGATCTACGTCGAGCAGAAGGCGATGTATGGCGAGGGGCGCACGCCCGCCACCGTGCTCGGCGATAACGCCCGCTACGACAAGGTCGTCGAGGGGCTCGGCGGGCACGGCGAATTCGTGGAGCACCCGGAGCAGATCCACGCGGCCATCGCGCGCGCCTTCGACAGTGGCAAGCCGGCCTGTGTCAACGTGCTCATGGACCCGGATCCGCCGGGAGTCAAGGGCGGCTACGAGTTCAAGTAGGTCCCGGGAGCACCGTGCGCAGTGCATGGTGCCCGGTGCCCGGTCCCGAGGAAGAGACAACTCCTCGGGACTGGGGACTCACCTCGGCACGTTACTTGCGGTTGTAGCGGGCCGCGGCAGCGTCGGGGCCTTCGGTGATGATGGCCTCGACGGCGTCAGCCGCGAGGCGCGCGGTTTCTTCGAGCGAGCGTTTCTCGTCGCCGCTGGGGTTCGAGAGCACATAGCCGGCGACCGCCTCGGGGTCCCAGGTCGGCTCACCGTTTCGGACGGGCCGACCGATACCGATACGAATGCGCACAAAGTCGCCCCCCACACTTGCGACGACACTCTTCATGCCGTTATGTCCGCCGTGGCCCCCACCCTTGCGGACACGAAGGGCGCCTGGACCGAGGTCGAGTTCGTCGTAAATCACGATCGTGTGGTCGAGGTCACAGCCGGTCCACTGCAGGGCCTGGGCGACCGCTTTGCCACTCAGGTTCATGTAGGTCTTCGGCTTCACCAGGGCAACCTTCGCGCCAGCGAGGTGGCCGACACCGATGTGCATCGTGCTGCCCTGGGCTTTCGGCTGCGTGCCAGCGCGCTTTGCCAGCTCGTTCACCGTCCAGAAGCCCACGTTGTGGCGCTGCCGTGCGTGCTGTTCGCCAGGATTGCCCAGCCCCACCACGAGCCAGTCGGCGGCAAACCGGGGGCCGCCACCGAAGATTTTGCGAATGGCCATGAGGCGATGGTACCGAGTCCCTGGTCCCCAGTCCCGAGCCCGGTGGCGCTGGCGCGCGGAGCGTAGACTCTGCACACGAGGTGGCATCATGGGCGAGACGGTACGGGCGAGTATTCGTGCGCTGCTTGAGTCGACGCTGGAGACGGTGGAGTCGCTGCTGGCGCTCCCGGACGAGGAACTGCAGCAGCCCAGTTCGCACGTCTGCGCCCAGGGCAAGGACCTCTGGGCGCTGCTGACGAACGATATCGATCACGAGACGATCCATGCAGGGCAGATCCTGGAGGCGCGGTATGAGGCCGGCATCACGGCCTCGCCACGGGAACGGCTGGCGGCGGAATGGCTTGCCGCACGCGCGAAGCTCATTGCCACATTCATCGGCATGAGCGACGCGGAGTTCGAGCAAGAGATGCGTCCTGGCGGCTGGACCTACCGCCAAGCGGCGTCGCACGTGCGGAAGCTGGAACGCCATTCCCTCCAGATCATGCGGGACGATATCGCGGCACGGGGTGTGGAGATCTGATGTTTGTGGCCCACTGGCTAACGGAGTTGCTGTTCGGGTCCCTCTACGGGGCAGTGGTGATGGGCCTCGCGCTGGTTGCGGCGATACCCTATGGCCTCTGGCAGGGCCTGAAATGGATTGGACGGCAGATAACGGGAGGAACGAATGGCGACGCGTGAACAGATTGACGACCTGAAGACAAAGATGGCAGAGGAGCGCGCGGCACTTATCGAGGGGGCCCGCGCGCTTACGCCCGAGGACGCGCTGCGCGTGCCCGTGGATGCCGAAGGCGAGGAGCAGTGGACGGCTCTCGAGCAGTTGGCTCACCTTTGGGAGATGGAGCGCACCTACGACACCTGGGTGAAGGCAGCGTTGGCCGAGAACGGCGCCGACCTGGCCCAGATCCCATGGCAGCGAGTGCCGATCCCGGTGGAGGACGCCAACGGCCGCACCATCGACGAGCTGCTGCGCGGACTCGAACTGGAACGGTCCTACACACTCGGGCTGATCGACGGCATGTCACTGGACGCGTTCGACCGCACCGCGAAGAGTCCGCTGTTCGGCGAGCTGACGGTGCTGCAATACCTGCGCTCGTTCTATCGGCACGACCGGCAGCACACGGCCCAGATCCAGGGACGGCAGAGCGACTACCAGCCGGCTTTCAAGGGCAAGGAACCGAACCAGCGGAAGATACGGCTCGAACAGGCCGCACAGCGGAGGGCCGAGCAAGCCGAAGCACCGGCGAGCGATGCCTGAACGGGGCCCTGCGATGGCGCGGTGCGGATGCAGGTATCGATGAACTCGCCCGCGACGGTGTCCGCAGGGTTGCGGTGGGGTTTCCATGGCGGCCGGGTACCGGTGAACATGCCCGTCTTTCGGCGATCGGAACGTCCGGCGGCGCCAGCGGGTAAGGGAATGCGCCGGGTGCTGGCATTGTCGCCTTCGCGCACACATTGATAGAGTGGGCGGCAGCCTCCATGTTGATCGACTTACATGCTCACACTTGGCCCCGGTCGCACGACAGCGTCCTGAACCCGGATGACCTGATCGTCCGAGCGAAGGCAGCGGGGCTCGACGCCATCTGTTTCACCGAACACGACACGGTCTGGGACTACAAGGCGATCGAGGAGCTGCGCGCGAAGCACGACTTCCTCGTGCTCGCGGGGGTGGAGATCAGCACAGACGACGGGCACATCCTGGCGTTCGGAATCGACAAGTACGTCTTCGGGATGCATCGTTCGCGGGAACTCGCGGGCTACACGGAGAAGGTTGATGGTGCGCTGGTTGCGGCGCACCCCTACCGGCGCCAGATGCCGTGGTTCAGCCGGAACGACGAGGAGTACCAGCAGGCGCTGGAGAAGGCGAGCCGCAACCCGGCCTACCAGTATGTCTCCGCACTGGAGGAGCTGAACGGGCGGGGGAGCGACAAAGAGAACGACTTTTCCCGGAAGCTTCGCGAGATGATGGACCTGCCCGGTACGGCGGGCACGGACTCCCACGCGATCAGCGACATCGGGAAGTGTGCCACGTACTTCGAGAAGGACATTCGCGACGAGCGGGAACTGATCGCGGAACTGAAGGCTGGCCGTTACTACGCGGTTGACCTGCGTTCGGGCAAGCCGATCGGGGCCCGCGGCTGACAGGTTCCGGGCAGGGCTACGTTGCTTTTACTCGACAACCGACGATAGTAGTATCTGCTTGCCACTGGACGGCGAACGGCAGAGAAAGGACGACAAGGTAAGGCTCCATGACCTACGTAATCACTTCCCCCTGCATTGATGTGCAGGATCAGGCTTGTGTCGAAGTATGTCCGGTCGACTGCATCCATTTCGACGAAGGCGAAGACCGGATGCTCTACATCAACCCCGACGAGTGCATCGACTGCGGCGCCTGCGAGCCGGCTTGCCCCGTGAGCGCAATCTTCGCCGAGGATGATGTCCCCGCCGAGGAAGCGAAGTTCCCGGAACTGAACGTACGCTGGTACACCGACAAGGCCAGCGTGCGAGAGGAAGTCAACGCACTAAAACCCGCCTGACGGAGCAGACGAGGGCGACTTTCGGACGGGCTAGCCCCCTGGGGTAGCCCGTTCGTTTTGTCTCATTGACCATGCGGGGCCGACCGCTAGGCTAGAACAATGCGCCACGTATGAAGCGTGGTCGCGAGGAGAGACTCATGGCAGAACCTGTCGTTATCGCGGCGGAGCCGCGCACTGTCCTTGGAAAGCGTGTCCGCCATCTGCGGCGCGAGGGCCATCTTCCCGCGAACGTGTACGGCAAGGGCCTCGAATCGGTTGCGATTCAGATCAACCATCGTGAGTTCCTGCGCACGCTCAAGTCGACGGGCTTCCGCAGTATGTTCGAGCTCAGCATCAATGGCGAGCCTTCGAACCGGTACGTGATCGTCCGCTCCATGGCGCGTATCGGCGGGACCGGAGAGCCGATCCACGTCGACTTCTTCCAGGTGGACCCGAACGAGCCGATCCATGCGAACGTGCCGATCCGGCTGGTTGGCCAGGCGCCGGCCGTGCGTGACCTCGCCGGTACCTTGCTCCAGAGCCTGGAAATCCTCTCTGTCCGCTGTCTGCCGCTGGACATCCCCGAGGCGATCGAGGCCGATGTGGCGATGTTGAAGCGCTTCGAAGACACGATGACGGTGGACGACATCACGGCGCCAGAAGGCGTCGAGATCCTGACGGACCCGAGCGTCCCCATTGCCAGCGTCGCGCCGCCACGCATCCGCCTCGAAGAGGGTGCAGAGGCGGAAGA
>JALOAP010000048.1 GCA_023228745.1 Dehalococcoidia bacterium
TTCCTGGCGTGCCGATTGCTTCCGCCGCGAAAGCGCGCCGAGCTGGGCGCTCAACATCTCCACGCCGTCAGTGTCGCGCAGGCACACATCCGCTCCCGCTTCGAGGGCGCCACTCAACCCGTTCGAATGCGGGCCGGGCGCCAGCACGAGCACCGACCCCTTTGAGGCCCGGGCGACCGTTCGCACCAGTGCGAGGTCGCCCTCCTGCCGAGGGTCAATGGCCAGCACCACTAGGTCGGGGGCGAACTGCGTGAGCAGCCGTTCCGTCTCCCGGTCGTGCGGGCGTTCCGTCGTCGTGTAGCCGTGCCGGGCCAGCGCCGGCAGCACATCGGACGAACGGTAGTCGCGCGTGTGAGTCACAAACGCTACGGCGTTCCGGTAGTCATCGTGTCGCTCAGCCATCTGCCTCCCCCGTATCCAAGGATTCGTGGCGCCGGGATCACGCCCGGCATCCCCTCGCCGTCCACTCGACCCGCCGCGTTGGACGAACCATCACTGGAATGTTCGGCAGCTTTTGGCCCGGTAACAGGGTAGTCGCTCTTTTGCGTGACGAATTCGTGTCTATCGCTTACCAACCGTCACTGCACGAACGAAAAAACCGGCCACCCATCGCTCCCAATGGGCGGCCCGTCCCCGTTTCTTCGAACTCAGGCTGCGTTGCTTAGGAGGGCCCCTCGTAACCGCTTCACAGCTTGCGCATGTAACTGGCTCACCCGTGTCTCCGAGACAGACAGCACGTTCGCGACCTCCTTCATCGTCAACCGCTCGACGTAGTACAGCGAGACCACCAGGCGCTCCCGCTCCGGGAGGCTTTGTACTGCCTTCGCAAGGTCCTCGTACAGCTCCTTCTCCTCGAAGCCCCGGGTGAAGTCGATGTCTTCGTCCGCCGTCGGCATCTCCGCCGCAGGGAAGCTATCGCCGTCGTCGTTCTTCTCCAGCATCTTGTCGAGCGACACCGTCACCCAACGCGCATTCGACGCGGCCTCGCGGTACTGTTCGATGCTCATGCCGAGGTGCTCGGCCGCCTCCGCCTCCGAAGGCGAGCGGCCCAGCTCCATCTCCAGCTCGCTTTGCGCGCGCTGCACTTCCCGTGCCTTCTGCCGCATCGTCCGGCTCAGCCGGTCCACACGCCGAAACGCATCGATCATGGAGCCACGAATGCGCCGCACCGCATAGGCGTGGAAGTTCGTTCCCTTGTTCGGATCGTAGCGGCGAACCGCCTCCACCAGGCCACACGTCCCGTAACCCACCGCATCTTCGAACTCCAGCAAGCCGGGAATTTCCAGCGGAAGCGACCGCGCCACCCGGCGTACCAGCGGTGCGTACTGCATCACCAGTTGCTGCTGTTCTTCAAGCGAAAGGCGAGTCGGTCTGGCCGGCCCCGCCACCACGTCCGTCGACAACCTTTCCATCTCTCTCTCTTTTCCCCCGAACCGGCACCGAGGCCCCGTTCGCCATGGTTGTCGGTCGATGTTCGCGATCGTTCAGGCGTCGACGGTGACATCACAACCGTTTCCGGGTTTCGCCTGCGTATCCATCTGGTGGATTCCCGATGCGGAACACACATCCACTCGCTGATGACTATCCTTGTTCCGAGCACCCCGGCTTCGAAACTCAGTAAGCAGCCCTTCGCGCTCCTCGCTCATCCCGCTGCTACACTCAAGCTGCAATGAAGCGAGCGTCCTCACGTCCAATCCGCGCTGGTAACGTCACCATCGGTGGTGGAAACCCCATCGTTATCCAGTCGATGTGCGCCACCCGCACGCAGGACATCGATGCGACCGTCGACCAGGCCCGCATGCTCCACTCCGCCGGCGCCGGTCTCGTCCGCGTCGCGATCGATAGCGCGAAGGACGTGAACGCCCTCGCCGAAGTGTGCGCGCGTGTCCCCGAAGCGAACCTTGTTGTCGATCTGCAGGAAAACTACCGGCTCATCGCCCAGGTCGCGCCGCTCGTGAGCAAGGTGCGCTACAACCCCGGCCACCTCTACCACCATGAGAAACAGAAGACCGTCCGGGAGAAAGTTGCCTTCATCGCCGAGACCGCCGAGCGCAACGACATCGCCCTCCGCGTCGGCGTCAACTGCGGCTCCGTCGACCCCGAGATGGACGCAAAGTTCGCCGGCGCCGATGAGCCCGCCCTCGACGGCGTGACCGCCATGGTCGAGAGCGCCCTCCAGCATTGCCAGATCCTCGACGACCTCGGCATCACCCGTTACGTCGTATCACTGAAGGACAGCGACCCACGCAAGGTCATCGCCGGCAACCGGCGTTTCGCCTCGATGCGGCCCGACGTGCCGCTGCACCTTGGCGTCACCGAAGCCGGGATGCTCCCGGATGGCGCCATCAAGACCCGCATCGCCTTCGAGCAGCTCCTCACCGAAGCCATTGGCGACACGTTGCGTGTCTCCCTCACTCTCCCCTTCGCCGAGAAGTGGCGCGAAGTCGAGGTCGGCCGCCAGATCCTCGAGGACATCCAGGCTGGTCGCTTCCGCTCTGTACCCAGGGACTTTGGCGAAGGTCTCAATATCATCAGCTGTCCCAGCTGCAGCCGGGTCGAAAACGAAGCGTTTATCGACCTCGCCTTCAAGGTCCGGGAGATGGCTGCCTACGCCCAGGACTACAACATCACCATTGCCGTCATGGGCTGCCGCGTGAATGGCCCGGGCGAGACGGATGACGCGGACCTCGGCCTCTGGTGCGCCCCGAACTTTGTGAACCTCAAGCGCGGCGAGGAGGAACTCGGCGCCTTCCCCTACGACACCGTGCTCGACCGCCTTAAGGTCGAACTCGACGCCATTATCGCGACGAAGACCGGCGTCACGACCGCCTAAACAGCGAGAAAAGAGACCACACCGCTCATGACGCAGCGTGGTGCCATGTCGAGAATCATGACCGCGCGCCTACCGCTCGAATCGAAAACTTTTAGAGAGTAGAGCAGGAAAAACTGCCGCAACTTGGGCAACGCGGCACGCGCGAGACCCGCGGAGAGTCGGTGAAATGGAATCGCGCTCCACAGCCGTCGCATTCCATGCGCCGGAACATCTTCCCTTCAGCGAACTTCTGCCCCCAGGCCGGCTGGAATCGTGCTGCCGCGTCCATCTCTCTCCTCCGTACCCAGATTAACGGCAATCGAGCTTCCACGTTAACAGCTTCCCCGCCAAACACTCAGGCCTTCCCTGAGCATTGGGGCGGGAATGATATACTTACCGCCCATGGGAGATGCTGTTCGACACCTCCTCTCGGCCGCCGACCTCAGCCGGGAGGAGATTTTCTTTTTGCTCGATGCCGCCGCCGCCCTCAAGCGGCGCCCGCAACGCCTCCTCGAAGGCCGCGAGTTGGCGCTCCTCTTCGAAAAACCGTCCCTCCGGACGCGAGTTAGCTTCCAGGTTGCCATGCGCCATCTCGGCGGCGAGACCATCTACCTCGCCCCTCAGGAAGTCGGCCTCGGCGAACGCGAGGCGATCCAGGATGTCTCCCGCGTCCTCGCACGCTACGTCGATATTGTCGCCATCCGCACCTACGGCCAGGAGATCGTCGAGCAGTACGCGAAGTACTCCGGCATCCCCGTCATCAACGCCCTCACCAACGAGGAGCATCCCTGCCAGGCGCTCGCCGACCTGCTCACCGTCCGCGAAAAACTCGGCGACGACCTCCGCGGCCGCTCCCTCGCCTTCATCGGCGACGGCAACAACGTCGCCTCCAGCCTCGTGATTGTCGCTGCCTCTCTCGGGATGGATGTCCGCATGGCGGCGCCGCGCGGCTACATGCTCCCCGAGGCCGTCATCACCGAGGCCTCCGCCCGCGCAGAGGAAGCAGGTGGAAGCCTCACCCTCGTGCACGACCCTGTCGATGCCGTCTCCGGCGCGGAACTGCTCTACACCGACGTCTGGACCTCCATGGGCCAGGAGCGCGAGGCGGAGCGCCGCCGGATCGATTTCGTCGGCTATCAGCTCAACCGCGAACTCGTGTCGCGCGCCGCTCCCGGAGCCCTCATCATGCACGACCTCCCGGCCCACCGCGGTGACGAAATTACCGATGAGGTCATGGAGAGCGAAGGCTCGATCATCTTCGATCAGGCGGAGAACCGCATCTGGGCACAGGCGGCCGCAGTCGCCTTCCTCCTCGGCGTCGCACCGCAGATCGAGTACTAACCGGGGCCTACGTCCCACACGGTATGATTACCATATTCCCATCGAGGGCGGCTGTCCTTCGCCATGCCTGATTTCGAACACATTCGCGACATCTTGCGCCAATTCGAGGCGTCGAGCGCTATCGACGTCCTCCTGATCGCGATCGTGATCTTCTCCACCCTGCGGGTCCTCAGCGGCACACGCGCCATGACCCAGCTCCGCGGCGCCCTCGGCCTGCTTCTCGCCGCCGTCGTCCTCGGTCGCGTCTTCGACCTCACCGTCATCAACTTCCTCGTCGATCACTCCTTCACCGCGCTGCTCATCGGTGGCGCCATCATCTTTCAGCCCGAACTCCGCCGCGCCCTCGACCGCCTCGGCCGTGGTGGCCTCCAGGGCTGGGCCGCGCGCTCCTCTCGCAGCAAGGTCATCGATGCCATCGTCGAAGCTGCCGGGCGCATGTCCCAGGAGCGGCACGGCGGGCTCTTTGTTATCGAACGCGGCACCGGCCTGCAGGATGTGATCGAAACCGGCATCGCTGTCGACGCCCGCGTCTCCCCCGAGCTTCTCGCGGGGATCTTCTTCCCCAATTCCCCACTGCACGACATGGCGGTCGTCCTCCGCGATGAGCGTGTCGTCGCTGCTGGCTGTGTCCTCCCCCTCGCCACCGACCTCTCGCTCGCCGAGCGAAACCTTGGTACGAGGCACCGCGCCGCAATCGGTATCACCGAACAGACGGACGCCCTCTCCGTCGTCGTCTCCGAGGAGAGTGGCGAAATCAGTGTCGCCCTCGGTGGGAAGCTGACCCACGTGGCCGACGAAGAACGCCTGCGTGCCGTCCTCGAGTGGCTGCTCGATCCGTCGCGAGCCAACGGCGCCGCCGGCTTCGAACCCGCGCCCCGCCGCGGGGGCAAGGTGCCGGCATGAGGTCCGCCTTGGTTTTTGTCACCGACTTCTGGAGCCTCGCCTGGCAGATGACCCGCGCTGGCGTCATCAACGTTACCTCGCACTGGGCCCTGGCCGCCTTCAGCCTCGTCGCGGCCTTTGGCGTGTGGATGGCCATCCAGGACGTCGAGAACCCCCGCGCCCAGGGCCTTGCCCCGGTCTCCGGCGGCATCGAAGTCGAAGCACTCAACATCCCCCAGGGCTTCCTGGTGGACGACATCGCCCCGGTCAAAGTAGAAGTCGAGGCCCGCGAAAGCGTCATCCCCGAACTTCAACCGGGAGATTTCAAGGCTACCGTCGATACAAGTCAGCTCGGCCAGGGAGTCCGCACCGGCCTCCTTCCGGTAAGAGTCACCGTGACCGGCCGCGACGGCGTCCGCGTCCTCGATGTCACCCCAAATCAAGTCCAGGTGCAGCTGATTGAAGCCGCCGAGAAGGAGTTCGAAGTGGCCATCCGCCGCACAACCCCGCTCCCCGCGGGCTACGAAGAGTCCGAACCCCCGACGGTAGACCCCTTCAAGGTCACCGTTCGCGGCCGTCCCGAACGGGTCCAGTCCGTACGCAGTGTCGAATTCGACGTCTCGCTCGCCGGCATTCGCCAGGATGCGACAGTCGAAGGCGAACTCATCGCGCGCACGGTGGACGGCAACCCGGTCCAGGTCCAACTCTCCCAGCCAAGAGCCCGCGCAACGTTCCATGTCGTCCAGGTGGTGAGCACACGAACCGTTGCCCTCAACGCCGTCATCACCGGCGAGCCCCAGGAAGGCTTCGCCATCAGTGGCGTCGTCGTCGAACCCCAGACCGTCGTCGTTACCGGGCCTACGAACGTCATCGATAGCCTTGGCACCCGCCTCGACGTTGAACCAGTCGACGTTACCGGTGCCCGACAGGAGGTCGTGAAGACCGCTCGCATCGTTCGCCCCGACAATATCTCTATCGCCAACCGCGACACGCCGACGGTCGTTGTCCGGGTGCAAATCAGCCCGATCGAAGTCACCGCCGTTCGCTGGCTCGCGCCCGAGCTCGCTGACATGCCCACAGGCCTCGCCGTGCAGCCCGGGACCGTGCTCTCGGTGCCCGTGCGTGTCACCGGCCCCCTCGGCCAGGTGCGGGGCCTCAAGATTGGCGACATAAAAGTGACACTCTCGCTCTCCGGTGCGAAGGAAGGCCCCGCCGACTACTCGCTCCGCCTCGAAGGGCCGCAGGGCTTGCGCCTCGAGGCCGATCCTGTCCGCCTCACCTTAGTCCAGGCAGCAGCACCGTGACCACTGCAACCGCAGCACTCCCCCGTGTGGCCATCGTTGGCCGTCCGAACGTTGGCAAGTCGTCGCTATTCAACCGCATCCTTGGCGAACGTCGGGCCATCGTCGAGGACGAACCCGGAACCACCCGCGACCGCGTCGAAGCCGACGTCGAATGGCGCGATAAGCGCTTCCGCATCATCGACACTGGCGGCTTTGAAACAGACGCCGAGAACCTCTACGCCCCGCTCATCGTCAGCCAGATTAGGACCGCCATCGAAGCGGCCGACCTGGTTCTTTTCTGCATCGATGCACGCGACGGCCTGACCGCGAGCGATTACGACATCGCCCAGGTCGTGCGCGAAGCACAGCGTCCCACGCTCGTTGTCGCAAACAAGGCCGATAACGAGGCCCGCGAAATCGCCGGCATCGCCGAAGCAGGCCTCCTCGGGTTCGACGACGTCCTCCCGGTGAGTGCCCTCCACGACGTCAACGTTGGTCTCATGCTCGACGAAGTCGTCGCCCGCCTCCCGGAAGCCCCCGCCCTCGTCGAACAGGATCGCGTCCGGATCGCCGTGGTCGGCCGCCCGAACGTCGGCAAATCGATGCTCGTGAACGCCATCCTTGGCGAACAGCGCGTCATCGTGAGCGATGTTGCGGGCGCCACACGCGACGCCATCGACACCGAGATCGACACTCCGCACGGCAACTTCACGCTCATCGACACCGCCGGTGTTCGCCGCCCCGGGCTACGCGGCAAAGGCCTCGAGCGCCACTCCGTGATGCGTACCCAGTCGGCGATAGACCGTGCCGACGTCGCCGTCCTCGTCATCGATGGCACGGACGGCGTGACCTCCCAGGACATGCACATCGCCGGCTTGATCATCGAAGCCCACAAGGGCCTCGTGATCGCAGTGAACAAGATTGACCTCTGGGAAGATCCCGAACGGAGCCGCGAGTGGGCCGAACGACAGATGCGCAGCCGCATCCGGTTCGTCCCCTGGGCACTCGTCACCTTCATCTCCGCGCTCGAACACCGCGGCCTCGACCGCCTGCTCCAGCTCACCGTCGCTGCCCGCGAAGCTCGCCGCCGGCGTGTCTCCACCCCCGACCTCAACGCGACGCTCACCCGCGCCATCCGCGAACACGTCCCGCCCACCGTCCATAACAAGCGCTTCAAGCTCTACTACGCGACACAGGCCGGGATCGACCCGCCTACCTTCATCCTTTTTGTGAACGACCCGACCATCATTCACTTCAGCTACCGCCGCTACCTCGAACGCACCATCCGCGAGGCCTACGACTTCGAAGGCACAGCCATCAAGCTGGTCTTCAAGGGGAGAAGCGAGGACAATTCCCGCTCGTGAGCGACTTCGCAATCAATGTCGCACTAGGCTACCTGTTCGGGTCCATCCCGTTCGGGCTCGTCGTCGGCTTTCTCTTCACAGGCCGGGACATCCGCCAGTTCGGCAGTGGCAAGACGGGCACCACGAACGTCCTCCGCACCGCTGGCCGCTTCGCCGCAATCCTCGTGATGGTCGGTGACATCTCCAAAGGCGTGGTGCCGGCACTCGTTGGCCGCTACTTCTTCGATGACAACTGGGTGGCCGCAGCGGGTGCCGCTGCCGGCGTCGTCGGTCACATCTTTCCGATCTTCGCCGGCTTCCGTGGCGGTCGCGGGGTAGCGGTCGCCTTTGGCGGTGTCCTCGGCCTGGCGCCCCTCTGGGCACTCGCCCTCCCACTGATCGGCGCGGCGATCCTCATCCCCACGCGCTACGTCTCCCTCATGTCGGTGCTGGGCACCGCCATTGCGGCCCTCATCCTCTGCATCGCCGCCCTGCTCTGGGACGTACCCATAGCGTTCGCCATCTACGCCCTGTTCGCCACGCTCATCATCGAATACATGCATATCCCCAACATCAAGCGGCTGCTCGCTGGCACAGAACCCCGCCTCGGGCAGGGTGGCGACCGCGCCGCGACCGGGTAGATGCTTCCCATCGCCGTTCTCGGCGCCACCTCCTGGGGAGTGACCATCGCCTGGCAACTCGCCCGCAATGGCCACAGCGTCGCCCTTCTTGCCCGAACCGATACTGAAGCACGCGCCGTCGATGCACGCCGCGGCCTCGCGCGGCTCCCACAGGTGCAACTCCCTGCCTCCGTTTGCGTCCAACCTGCGGCGAAGGCATTTGCAGCAGCCGCGCTCGTCGTTGCCTGCCCGGCACAGGCAGTGCGCGAGTCCGTCGCTTCCATTGGGCTCCGCGACGTGCCGGTTCTCTCCGCCGCGAAGGGTATCGAACACGGCTCGCGGCTGCGCATCAGCGAGCTATTGCGCGACGAAGGGTGGCCGGTCGAGTGTGTTTCCGTGCTCTCGGGCCCCAACCTTGCCCACGAAATCGCGGCCGGCCTCCCTGCTGCCGCCGTCGTCGCTTCATACGCCGAAGCTGAAGCCGCCGCCTGGCAGCAACGCCTATCCGGCGGAGCATTCCGCGTCTACCGCTCCGACGATGTCATCGGCGTCGAACTCGGTGGAGCGCTTAAAAATGTGATCGCAATCGCCGCCGGCGCCGCCGCCGGCCTTGGGTTCGGCGCCAACGCCATCGCCGCCATCATGACCCGCGGTCTCGCCGAGATTTCACGGCTCGGTATCGCGCTCGGCGCACAGCCGCTCACCTTCCAGGGCCTCGCAGGGGTCGGTGACCTCGCCGCTACCTGTTTCTCGCCGCTCAGCCGTAACCGCCGCCTCGGCGAGCTCCTCGCCACTGGGATGTCACTCGACGATGCGTTCGCCACCATCGGGGAGGCCATCGAAGGTGCGGCCACGGCCCCCGTCGCGCTCGAGCTTGGCCACGCACTCAACGTCCAGCTACCGATTACCGAGCAGGTGGTGGCCGTTCTCTCAGCTCAGACCACCATCGCCGAGGCGATGCAAGCGCTGCTCGCCCGTACACTCACGAAGGAATCCCTTTTCGAAGCCTGACGGGTGCTGCGAATCTCGCTCCTGCTACACTGAAATCCATGTCAGCAAACGCCCGGCAGGTCATTGCGCTCATGGAGTCGTTGGCCGCCGGAGGAGACCCGCCAGCCACCGAATTGACCCTCCTTGCCGACCTCGACCGTGAGGACCTGCAGCAGTGCCGTACTCACTGGGCGAGCCTCGCCGCGGAGAGCCGCGAGCGTCTCATCAGCCGCTGCGGGGAACTGGCGGAAGAGAACATCGATCTCGATTTCACGCAGCTCGCACGCATGGCGTTGGACGACCCCGAGGCGGCGGTACGGCGCGTCGCGATCGCAGCTCTCTGGGAATCGGGAGATCGCCACGTCGGCGCCCGGCTTGCCGATCTCCTTCGCGACGACCCCGACGAATCCGTGCGTGGCCAGGCTGCCTCTGAACTCTCGCGCTTTGTGCTCGCCCGCGAGTTCGACAGCATTGATGCCACACTCGGGGACCGCATCGTCGAGTGCCTCCGCGCAGCCGTTGCTGACCCCATCGAGTCCGTAGATGTCCGCGCCTCCGCTCTCGAATCGCTCGGCTCGCGCTCCCTCCCCTGGGTCGAAACGTTGATCATCGATGCCTACTACGAGGACGACCGCCGCCTGCACTTCGCTGCTATCCGTGCGATGGGCCACTCCGCACAGGAACGCTGGCTCGAATACCTCGAAGACGAAGCACAATCAGAGGACCCCGAGCTGCGCTACGAAGTGGCCAGCGCCATCGGCGAGATCGCTTCCGAAGAGGGCGTCGACATCCTCGCCGCGATGCTCGAGGACGACACCGTCGAAGTCCGGGCCGCCGCACTCGCCTCCCTCGGAGAAATCGGCGGAGACGAAGCGCTACGCATCCTTCGCGAATTTGCTGAGGATGCCAGCGAAGAGCTGCAGCTCATCGCCAGGACGGCTATCAAGACTGCGACCTTCCTGATGGACGAGGGAGGCCCGGAGCCGTTCTGATGAGTCGTGCCTTCCCCGTGAAAGACGCCGTTTCCGCCGGAGGAGTCGTCTGGCGGCGAGATGCCGATGGCGGCATCGAGGTCGTCCTTTGTGGGCGCACCTCCGACAAAGTCTGGGGCCTCCCCAAGGGCACACCCGACGATGGCGAATCAATCCAGGAGACCGCCCTCCGCGAAGTCCGCGAGGAGACCGGCCTCGAAGTAAAAGCAGGCCCCGAACTCGGCTCCATCGAATACTGGTTCACCTCTGGTAGCGTCCGGTATCACAAGTTCGTCCACCACTGGCTCATGGAGCCCGTCGGTGGCGACCTCGCCGACCACGACCACGAATTCGATGCCGTCGAATGGCTCCCGCTGCGGGAGGCCCTCCGCATCGTCACCTACCCGAACGAGCGTAAGATGCTCCGCGAAGCCGCTCGGAAGCTTGGCGTGGAGCTCTAACCATGACTACCGGCGCCTCGCCTCGGCTCGACCACCTCGTCGTGGCCAGCGCTGGCGTCATTCTCATTCGCCACAAGCACGCGACAGATGCCTTCAATGATTACCAGTGGCGCCGGGACCCGGACCTTGCTCGCTTCGATGGCAACGCACCGATCGATATGAGCTTCTCCGAGTTCCTCGAACGCTTCGAACGGGACCTCGCCTTCCCGACCGGCGACCGGAGAAGCTACTCCCTGGTCCTCCCCGGCGGCCGCCACATTGGCAACGTCATGTACTACAACGCCGACCTGGCACACACCTCCGCCGAACTCGGGATCTCCATTGGCGACGCGGAGTGCCAGGGCCGAAGCCTGGGCACCGCCGCCACCGTCGCCTTCCTCCGCTACCTCTGGGCCACGCACGCGTTCCGCCGCATCTACCTCCACACGCTCGAGTGGAACGAACGCGCGCAGCGCTGTTTCGCCTCGGCCGGCTTCGACCGCGTCGCCCGGGTCTCGCGAAAGGGCCAGTGGTTCGTGAAGATGGAAGCCCGGCGCGAATGGTGGCTGTTGTGGGACCAGGAGGGGCGCTTCGAGCCGATCCTTCAACGTGCCGCCGCGCGAAACCAGGCCAACGCTGAGCAGCCCTCACCGGGCTCGCAATCAGATCGCTGACTTCTCGCGGCCGCGGTTGTCCAGCACGCGGCCCACTACCACAACGCAACTCCCACCGCCCGCGCCGTCCACGCTCCTGTCACGTTCGCCGCATCTCACATGTACCCGCTACATCTGGGGACTTTCGCTGTTCTGCCGACATTCTTCCTAGAAGACCCTCGCCGGGATCACTCCGACCGCCGGCGCGCAGGATGGTGGCATGGACGGTCTCACCGCCGGGAACCTCGCCGTTGCACAGGGGTACGCTTCCGACGCTACGGCCCCACCCCCGCGGGCGTCGCAGTCGCACATTCGCTCGCTGCCCGCGCTTCCCCCGGCCCCCGATCACATCGACGCCCTTGGCCTCCCCGAGCGCTTCGTCGAAGACCTGACCATCAAGACCCTCTACCGCATCGCCACTCCCACGCCGCTCGGCATCGCCAACGCCATGCGCATCCATCCTGCCATCGTCCGGGAGACGCTCGAGGACCTGAAGCGGCAGCGCCTCGTCGAGACCACCTCCGCCTCCGGGCGGCTCGAGTCGGAATGGCAGTACCGCCTCACCGACATGGGTGCCCACGAGGCCGAAAGCGCCTTCGCCCGCAGTCGCTACGTTGGCCCTGTCCCCGTGCCCATCCAGGACTACTTCCGGGCACTCGAGTACGACAACGAGGTCGGCGCACCAGAC
>JALOAP010000049.1 GCA_023228745.1 Dehalococcoidia bacterium
CGGGCGAAGGAGTACAACACCATCACGCCCATCCTGCGCGACGAACTGGCGGCGGCCATCGACGATGCCGACCGCGACCGCGCCGTCCGCGTCATCCTGCTTCGCGCCGAAGGGCCGGCGTTCTGCGCGGGTTACGGGCTCGACTGGAGCACGGTCGCGCAGCAGCGGGAGTCCCGCCTCGCGGAGGCGGGCGAGCACACGGTGTGGGACTCCGTGCAGGACATGGGCATGATGGGCCGCTACGTCGATACGTACATGAAGCTCTGGTATGCCCGGAAGCCGACGATCGCGGCGGTGCAGGGCTGGTGCATCGGCGGCGGTACGGACATGGTCCTGTGCGCCGACATCATCATCGCGGGCGAGGGCGCCACCTTCGGCTACCCGCCCGCTCGCGTGTGGGGGACGCCAACGACCGCGATGTGGGTCTACCGCATGGGACTCGAGAAGGCGAAGCGGTACATGCTCACCGGCGACGAAATCCCTACTCCGAAGGCCGCAGAGATCGGCCTCATCCTCGAGGCGGTGCCCGACGCGCAGCTCCAGGAACATGCGATGGCGTTGGCGAAGCGGATGGCGATGGTGCCCACGAATCAGCTCATCATGCTCAAGCTGCTTTGCAACCAGACCGCCGAGAACATGGGTCTCGCCTCCAGCCGGCAACTGGGCACGCTGTTCGATGGCATCGCCCGGCACACGCAAGAAGGCCTGGACTTCGTCGCCCGCGCCGGCGAGGCCGGGTTCCGCCAGGCCGTGCGCGACCGCGACGACCCCTTCGGCGACTACGGCAGCCGCCGGAAGGGGTAACAGCCCGCCGTGAGCGGTTCCTCTTAGTTGACTTCCGTCAGGCGCCCCGTCTTCACGTCGTAGACGAACCCGCGGACCGGGATGTCCTGGCGGACGATTGTCGACTGCCGGTACTGCACCAGGTCGTCCTTGACGGACTGCTCGACGTCGCTGAACGGCAGGAATGCGATGTGGTCTGCATCGGCGTGCAGCTTCTGGCGAACGTCCTTCCGGAGACTGTCATCAGTAAACGTGAGCATTCCGCAGTCGGTGTGATGGATGACTGCGACTTCCTCCGTTCCCAGCAGGAGCTGGCTTATTGTCAGACTCCGAAGCGCCTCCGAGATGCGTCCGCCGGCGTTACGGATGACGTGTGCGTCCCCTTCTTCGAGCCCCAGCGCCCTGGCCGGGTCGATGCGCGCGTCCATGCAGACCACGACGGCGAGCTTGCGCCCCGGTGGCATCGGCAGGTGTGACTTTGTGAACGCCGAAGCGTAGGCCTGGTTCGCCTGGAGTGTCTCTTCGATAACTGCCACGTTCTTCCCTCTAATGTGGAGTTTGTCGAGTCTAATTCTCAACAACCTACGCTGGCAAGCCCTCGCAATGCTGCAGGCAGGGGAAACGGAAAGGACACGGTCAGTCCGGCGCAGTGCAGCCCGCAGGCTCGGCGAGCAGGGCGCACTCAACAAATGTCGCCTTGGTGACGCCGCCCTCATGGCTCACGGGAGGGTCGGTCCAGATGCCACTGTGCGCTTCGTTCACGCGCAGGTGCAGCATTGCGCCGCCAATCGCCGTGCGCCCGTTCGGCACCGCCTCGGCAAGGCCGAAGGCGCCCGGCTCCTTCCGGTCGCCGTCGAGAGTAAAGAACGGCACGGCCTTCGCGGCTCCGGCTGCAACGCGGGTCACCTCGCTTCCAGTACGCAGGTCATCCATTGCTGCGGAACTTCGGCCACAGCCGTCGCGCCGCATGCGGTAGAACGCGAGGATCTCCGCCCGCGCCCGGTCGATGCCGCCGAGAGGGCTGTCGACTGTTGCGATGCTGACAATCCGTTCGCTCGCCCAACCCGGGTCACTGCCGGCGAGATAGGCAGCCACCAGCCCACCCATCGAATGGGCCACGACGGTCACGCGTGAGGGGGCAAGCCCATCGATGAGCTCCTTCAGGCGCGCGGCGCTCCCGCCGTCGATGCTCGTGCAGGTGTCGCCCCAGCCGTAAGCGGGGGCGGCGCCGCTGAGCCCGTTCGAACCATCACAGTACTCACCGGAGTAGCTGAAGTACACGAAATCATCCGGTTCCACGAGGAGTGAGGCGCGCAACGCCTCGTCGGTGGCGAAGTGTTCGCCGAGCCACGCCGGGGCCCTGTCGAGGAAGCGGTCACCGCCGGGACAGCGGCTTTCGCTGTTCATGCCCTGGATGAAGACCACCTTCCGCGGTGCGACGTCAACCGTGGCGGCTTGCTTCGCGGCGCCCGTCGGCCCCACGGCCTGCACCACGAGCTCGTGGTGGCCACCTCGCGCATAGCTATGCGAAAACTGGAACCGGCCCGACGGGTCTGGTTTGAGCGATTCCGTGGCGCCGTCGCCGAAGTCGACCGTGACGGTGAGCGGCCCCGGGTCGGGCGATACCACGCGCCCTTCGCCTTCGAACAGCAGGCCCTGGTCCGCGACGAAGGTGTCCGCCAGCTCGACGGATGGCGGCGGGAGGGGCGTCGGCGTCGGGCTCGAGACGTCGGGTTCGCTGGCCTGGCCGGCGTCCAGGGTATCCATGGGCAAGGTTGCCGCGTCATCTTCGCCGCGCATGGAGAACGCCAGCGCCAGCAACGCGACCACGATGGCCACGGCCGCCCCGGCGGCGAGCCAGGTGCGTACGGGAGTAATCACGACGGGAGCCCGAGCAGGGACATGCTGGCATTATCGTAGCCGCCGCGCGAGCGAGGGATCGAAAAGGGGCGAGGATACCCTCGCCCCGGTGATCGTGCGCCGTCGCGCAGGGGTTTAGCGCCAGCGGTAGCGGCGGCTCGCGTCGTACCAGGTGTTGCCGGTCGAGGGCGTTGTCGTCACCTCCGGTGCACTGGTGTTCGCCGCCACGGTGGCCGAGCGGTAGGTGTAGTCGGTGTAGCCCCAGCCCGCATCGAAGCGCGTCCAAAGGCGCACGTAGAGGGTGCTCCCGTTCGTGGGGAGCGCCTGGACCGTGAGCGAGCGGCTGAGCCCCGTGGAGCGGCCGATGATGTTGTTCGAACCCGGCGCGGTCCCCACATACAGGAAGTACTCACGGGCGCCGCTACCGGTATCCCAGTTGAAGGTCGCCGTGGTGCCGGCGAGCGAGGAACCCGGCACCGGGTTCGTCAGCGACGCCTTGGCGATTGAGGGCGCCGGGGTCTGCGTTGGTGGAGGCGGAGTCGTGGTACCGCCGGTATTGCCACCGCCAGAGGTGCCGTCGTTCACCAGCCCGAAGGAGGTCCCCCAGTACCAGCCGTACGGTGAACCGGAGACGTAGGTGCGGGCGATGCCGATGACCTTGTAGGAGCTGTTGAGCATGTTGGCGTTATGGCCGGAAGACGCCTTCCAGGCGTCGAAGGCCTCCTGGGCGGTGTCACGCACGGTCCCGGCAGCGAGGTTTTCGCCTGCCCCGCCGGGATACCCGCAATCCTGCGCACGAGTCGAGGGAGAGCGGCCAAGCGAGTCCGTGTGCGAGAAGTAGGCTTTTTCGCCCAGGTCCTGGACCATCCAGGCGGCAGCCCGGTTCAGGTTGGTCGAAATCGTGAGCGCACCGAGGCCATTCTGTGCACGGTAGTCATTGATGAGCTGCAGGAAGCGCGTCTCTTCGGAATCGAGCGCGACGGCTGAGTCGGGCACCGTGCAGTTCGTGAGGGCGGAAGCAGGCTCGGCGGAAAGCGCGAAGAGCGCGCTGGAAGCGAGCATCGCCGCTCCCAGGCCGGCCGCTGACAGGTTGCGCAAAGCGCGAGATCCGATCATGGGCACTCCGGGGGTAGGTATCGGTAGGGTTCCCCGCACCCATTCGACGCCAGCACGTTGATAAGCGGTCTCGAAGCGTGTAAACGACGTGCAAATTGTCCGCGAGGCAGTCGCAGCTTTACCGCCGGCCCTGCTGCAGGTCCCCGTTGCCGACCCCTGCTAAGCTTTCCGGGTGACGTTTCTAACCATGGAGCGCCGCCCCGAGCTCCACGATCCCATCGCCGTGGTCGCGTTCAGCGGCTGGAACGACGCGGCCAACGCCGCGACCGACGCCGCGAAGTTCATCATCCGGCGGCTCGGTGCGCGCAAGTTCGCAACTATCGACTCGGAGCCGTTCTACGACTTCCGCGAGACGCGCCCCACCGTGCAACTAGGCTTCGGCGGCGAACGCGAAGTGCAGTGGCCCGCGAACGAGTTCTTCTACGCGCGCAACCCCACGGGGCCGCACGACATCATCATTGCCGTGGGAGTGGAGCCCTCGCTCGCCTGGCGCACCTTCACCGGCACGCACCTCTCCCTCTATCGCGACCTCGGCGTGAACCTAGTGGTCTCGGTTGGTGCGCTCCTTGCGGACGTGCCGCATACGCGGGCGACGCGCGTCACCGGGTCGGCGATCGATCCCGATGTGGCCGCGCAGCTCAACCTCGCGGCTTCGAAGTACCAGGGGCCGACGGGCATCGTGGGCGTCCTCCACAGCTTCCTCCGGGACGAAGATGTGCCCGCTGCGAGCCTCTGGGCGAACGTCCCACACTACATCACGACATCGTCCAACCCGATGGCCACGGCGGCGCTCCTCGAACGCCTGCAGGAGGTCCTGCACCTCAACTTTGACCTTACGGAGCTGGAGACCGCGGGCCGCCGCTTTGTGACCGAGGTCGATAGTGCGCTCGGCGGCAACCCGGAAGTGGCGGAGTACGTACGCCGCCTCGAAGAGGTCGCCGACAACCCGGACGAGACGCCACCCGAGCGCGAAGGCGAGCTGCCTTCCAGCGCCGACGTAGTCCTCGATGTCGAGGAGTTTCTGCGCCACCAGCGGGACGATTCCTAGGCGGCAGTGGCACGCGACGCCGCCCGCCGGCGGTGGCCGCTAGATGGAGAACTGCAGGCCGAGCTGACCCTTGATGGCGTTGATTTCGCCGAGGTGCATGAACCCGTGCGTCATTACCACCTGGCGGAAGACGCGCCACTTCGGCATTTCGCCCAGGGGCTTCACCATCTGCACTTCTTCGAGCGTGGCAAGGGGCACGTCCTTCACACAGGCGAGGGTGTCCTTCGCGACGGCATCGCCGTATTCGCGCAGCAGCGCCAGGTCGGGGATGCGGATCGCACGAGCGTCTTCGAGGCTCATGCCGGTCCCCTGGTCCACCGGTGGGAGCTGCATACGTTCCGCGAAGCCCTGTTCGAGCCAGAGCGGCTTCTGCTTCCGCATGACGAAGTTCGTGATGTTGTCGGCCGTCCGGTAGACGTGCCAGGCGTTGAAGCCGGCGCTCACAGTCTTCCCCTCTGGCAGCCAGTTCACCTGTTCGGTGGTCATGCTGGCAAGGGCATGGTCCGTCCAGTCCGTCATCTGCTCGATGCCATCAACGAGCAGGTCTCGAATATCCACGTCGCCTCCCTTTCCTGTGGCCGGAACCTCCTGGTTTCGCGCACAGCCTACCCGAGCGACGATGGCTGCGCACCTGCCGTCACCGACGTAGCTTTGACCAATTCTCCATCGTGCAGTTGGAAGACCCGGTCCGCCAGCTCCGCCATCGCGAGGTCATGCGTCACCATGATCCCAAGCTTCCCGCGGCCCTTAACCTCCGAGATGAGCGACTCCACCACCCGGCGGCCGCGAGCGGAGTCGAGGCTCGCGGTCGGTTCGTCGACCAACACCAGCTCCGGGTCATTCATCAGTGCCCGGGCGATGGCCACGCGCTGGCGTTCGCCGCCGCTGAGTTCCGTTGCGAGGGCCCGTGCCCGCTTCTCAAGGCCGAGCTCCCGCAGGAGCAGGTCCGCCCGCTCGCCGGCCTTCCCAACTCGCTTGCCGCCGATGGACTTCAGGACCATCAGGTTCTGGCGTGCGGTGAGGTAGGGCAGGAGGTTGTTCGCCTGGAACACGAAGCCCACAGAATCGCGCCGGAATGTCGCGCGGTCTGCCGACGAGAGCCCGGCAATGTCCCTCCCGTTCACATCGATTTGCCCGGCGGTGGGCGTCAGCAGTCCGCCGACCATCGCCAGGAGCGTCGTCTTCCCTGAGCCGCTCGGCCCGACGAGCGCGACGAACTCGCCATCCTGCACCTCGAACGAAACGTCGCGTACTGCGCGAACGGCGTGTTCGCCGCTGCGGTAGGTCTTCGAAAGGTTGGAAACGCGAAGAGTTGTCACGACAGCCTCACTGTTGCTGACCAAGCGCGATGATGGGGTCGGTCTTGAGGACCTGGCGGCCGGAGAAGAGGGCGCCAACAACCGCTGTGACCACCAGGCCAATCGCGGTCGTCACGTAGGTGCCTGTCGAAAAGGCGATGGGAAGCGAGTCCGGCGACTGCGCCAGGGCCCACTCGGTGAGCCAGGCCATGGGCATCGCGATCGCGATACCCGCCGCCGAAAGTGTGAGCACCTGTACCACGATCTGCCGGAACACGAAGGCATTGCTCGCCCCGATTGCTTTCAGCACGCCGATCTGCGGGACCTTCTGGAGCGTGAGCACATAGAAGAAGACGCCGATCACCAGGGCGCCGATGACAAATGCCGCCGCGCGCAACGACTGGACGGTCGAGTTCTGGCCAGCCACACCTTCGATGTTGGCGAAGGCGGTCGCCTTGTTCACGATTTCGTACCCCGGGCCTTCACGGCCGGCGAGCCCGTTCCCCTTGAGCAGCACAATGCTCGCCGCCGGTAGCTCCCCGCCAATGCTGCCGTAGCGCAGCTCCTGCCAGGTTGATCGAAGCACGTAGACGGCGGGCTGGAAGAAGAACGCGCCTTCATCGATCTCGCCAACGATACGGAACTCATGTTTCGACAGGCGCAGCGAGACGGTCACAGTGTCGCCAACATCGAGACCCGACGCGCTGAGAAAGCGCTTATCGGCCAGGAGGCCGAGGCGATCGCCAGGTGTGAGTGTGTCGCCCGATGTCACCTTCGGCTCGCCGATGGTGCCCGGGTCGTAGCCGAGGAACGCGGCCGAAGCGATCTCGCCATCGCTATCGAGGTAGTTCGCCGCCACGTAGCCGAGCGAAGCGGAATCCGTCACGCCCTCCGCGTTGCGAATGCGCTCGACGGTCTCTTCGCTGAGCTCAGAGCGGATGACGCTGATGCCCGCTTCGTCCGAGTAGGCAATGGCGTCGGCGTTGAAGCTGCGCAAGGCACTCCCCGCGAGTTCGTTCAGGCCGAGGCCCAGGCCCGTGACCATGAGGATGAGGTACGAAATCAGCGTGACGATCAGCGCGATGAGTCCGAACTGCGTCTTCCGCTGCCAGATTTCGTAGAGTCCGATCATGCTGGTGCACTCCCGTCGTTCCTGGGCAGGAGCCCGTCGAGAAGGATGGTGAGATAGGCATCGAGGGTCTCTTCTGGCGGGGCCGGGAACCGCCCGGGCATCACATCCCGCAGCAACCCATCGGAAAAGAGGACCGCCATCAGTGCCACCGACGTCGTGTGCGGGTCAACGTCCTGGCGGACGAGCCCGGCTTCCGCAGCGGCGGCAAGGTAGTGCGCGAACTCGTCGTAGATGGAGTTGGTCACTCGCATGAGGCGCTCGTCCATCTCTGGATCGCGCCCCCACTCGAAGAGGCTCGTGCGCACCGCCTGGCGTGACCCCATGAAGCCACCCAACGTTTCGAGCATGCGCGAGCGAAGTTCACTCCGCACATCTCCCGGTACCTCCGGCAGCGTGCCCGCCCGGAGGTACTCCAGCGCGCGGTCGGACTGGCGATCGATCGCGGCGGCGAGGAGTCCCTCCTTCGAAGCGAAATGGCGGAACAGTGTCACTTCATTGACGCCCGCAGCCGCCGCGATGCGACGTGTCGTCGCCCCCCGCTGGCCATACTGGTGGAACAGGGAAGTCGCGGCGGCGAGGATACGGTCGCGGGTAGATTCCGGCGTGCGTTCCACGGGTTCAGTGTAGCGTGCAAGTGCTTGCTTGCAACGGGAACGGACGCGCTGCAGGGAAAAGAACCCTTACCGGGACGCGATCGCGGCGGCGGGCTAGCCTCCCGGGCGGAACCGAAGCGCGGACCAGGTGGAGTCCACCCGACACCATGGCCACGCCTCGCAGGCCCACGTCTTGCAGGACCTCCCAGCCGCGGTCCCGGGTGATATCGGTTTCGACCTTCGCGCTGATCTTCGGGTAGGCGAAGCAAAGCCCCCGGCTACCGTTTCCCGACGCGCCCAGGGCGGACGAAGCGAGCGTCGCCAGCTCCTGCGTGTTCGCCACGAAGGCGAGGACGCAGTCGGCGCTGGCTCCCGGCTCGGTGGCGAGCGTGACACCGCCGGGTAACTCGGCAAGCAACTCCTGTGTTTCCGGCGGGGCGTTCAGGACAAGAAACGTCGTGCCCGGCTTCACGCCGAGCTTCAGTGCGAGCGGCTTCGTGGAAGGAGAGGGACGCGTCATGGCGGAGTATAGGCTGCTGGTGGCGTGCTGCCCGGATGCCGGTTCCGCAGTAGGATCCGCGCCATGGCGCCTCCCGCGGTCCCCGTCCCGACGCTCCACTTCGAACGCGAAGCCTGGAAAGCGGGCGCGTTCTGGGTCGCAGGCGTCGACGAAGTGGGCGTAGGGCCACTCGCGGGCCCCGTGACCGCCGCCTGTGTGGCGCTCCCGCCACGCCGCCGCTTCAAGTGGTACAAGGCCGTACGGGACTCGAAGGTCCTCTCTGCGGCCACCCGGGCGGAGCTCGCAGAGGAGATCCGGGCGTCCGTGCCGTTCGCCATCGGCTGGGCATCCCACGAAGACATCGACACGATGAACATCTACCGCGCGCGAAAATTGGCCATGGTCCGCGCGTTCGATCAGCTCGAAGTCCAGCCCGACGCGATCATCTCCGACGCACTGCCGCTGCCGCTCCCGAACGTGCGGCCGGTCATCGACGGAGACGCGCTCTCCGTGGCGGTCGCCGCTGCGTCCATCATCGCGAAGGTCGCGCGGGATACGCTCATGCACGAGATGTGCGAGCGCTACCCGGGCTACGGCTTCTGCCACAACAAGGGCTACCCGACGCCCGAGCACAAGCGGCTGCTGCGCAGGCGCGGCCCCTGCCCGATTCATCGCCGCAGCTTCGCCCCGGTCGCGCAGATGGCGTTGGCCTTCGACGAATGACCGCGCGGCAGCAGCTCGGCGCCTTCGGGGAACGACTGGCGGTGCACCGGCTCGAAGCGGCGGGCCTTCGCATCGTCGCCCGCAACGTGCGGGTGCCAGCGGGCGAGATCGACATCCTCGCCGAAGATGGCGACGACCTGGTCTTCGTCGAAGTCCGCACCCGGCGCAGCATCCCCGGCGTCGCCGCCGAGTCGCTCACACCGACGAAGCTGCGGCGGATGTGGCAGTGCGCGATGGACTACTGCGAACGCGAGTCCGCCGACCCGGAGCGGGTGCGGATCGACGTGGTCAGCATCGACCTCGGCCGGGGAGGGCGCGTCGAGGTCGTGGAGCACTTCCGTGGCGTGGAAATCCCGGACTAGCAGAGCGCCCTCCCGTACCTGGGAGGGCGCTCTCGGACTGGCCACATTTACGTGACTAGCGCACGTAGAAACTCACGGAGTAGACGTGTCCCGGCTCGCTAGCAACGGTGAAGTCCAGCGTCCTTCGATGAAGGGATGAATCCAGTTCAGGCGCCACAGAACAAACGATGCTAAGTGTAGGGCGGAACAGTCATCCCAATTCTCGTTTACGTAGTCGCACATCTCTTGGACGAGCCCTGGAGCTAGAGATTCGTGCGGTGGGACATGCTCGGAATTCTTGATCTGGACAGGGCCGGAGCGAAAGCTGCCGGCCGTTGCCACGATCCCTTGTACCGCAACCTTCGGAAGCAGCTGAATGAGGGCTGGGCGGATTCTGGGCGTTGGGTCAGCACGGAGGCCATACTCAATGATTTCGAGCATGAGGTCGTACTGTAGGACGCCGTTCTCAGCCTCAATCCGGGCCTTTTCATCCTCGGACATAGGCGGAGAGGGCGTCCCCAGCGGAGCTGCCTCCAGGTCGGTGTTACTTGCCTCGCCGGACACCCGCAGTGTTCCGCCCGGGCGCGCATACACGGTCCGCCGCGTCCTCTACCATCTTCCGAGTGATCCGAGTATTCTCGATATGAGTGTTTCCATAGGCGAAGCTGCGGCGCTGCTGCTCGCGGTCGCCGGAGGACATAGGCACAGAGCGCGCCAGCTCAAGCAGCCGGTCGAGGTCCGTCTGAGTCATTTCGCTCTCCTTTCCTAGCCCACGTTTGGATTTGTCGTCCGCGGTCGATGCCACGTGTCACCACACCTGTCTATTAGTTCCATCACCTAATTAATCATCGACCGTATCGCGAAGGGCGCGAGAGGCCAAAGGGCCAATTGGCGTTGCGAAGCGGTGCCAACGCCAAGGCTCTACGTTACTCCGCTTCCCGTCACTCCGGCGCCAATCGGGCGCCAATTGCTCAGAGCCATTCTCATTTGACTGCCTGGTGCTGAGGCGCGCCAGATTCAAGAGTTGGTGCCGAAGGTGGGAGTCGAACCCACACGGGCTTGCGCCCAGCGGTTTTTGAGACCGCCGCGTCTGCCATTCCGCCACTTCGGCTCGCCAACATGATACCGCCACGACCCTTCGCCCCGGGAAGCGAAAAGCCCGCCGGTGGCGGGCCTGTCGGTGTCGTGTCTGGAGCGGAAGACGAGGGTCGAACTCGCGACCTCCTCCTTGGCAAGGAGGCGCTCTACCACTGAGCTACTTCCGCCCACGGACCCTCAGTATAGCAGGCCGAGGCATTGGGCCAAGGACGACCGCGTTGGGCTTTCGCCGCTTTCCTTTCGCCTCAGGCGCACATGCGCCGCACGATTTCGTACGTCAGCTCGACGCCCATGTTCAGGTTCTCAATCGTCAGGAACTCGTTGTTCCCGTGGAACCCGGCACGCTCCTCGCGGCTGAGCAAACAGGGGATGAAGCCGTAGGCCGGGATGCCCCGCTCGCGCAGGAAGCGATTGTCGGTGCCACCAACGGTCATGGTCGGCACAACAACGGCGTCCTCCATCGCTTCGAGCAGCACATCCTGGATGGTCTGGAAGAGTTCCGTGTCCCACGGCACGGCCTCCGGCTCGCCCTGGTCTGGCGAATAGAGCTCCACCGCAATCCGCTCGTCGTCGATGTAGTCGCGGACCTGGTCCATCCAGTCGGCCTTGGTCTGTCCCGGCAGCAGACGGCAGTCGATGATCGCCTCGCTCTTCGCCGGGATGACATTCGCCTTGATGCCGCTGTTGAGCATGGTGGTGTTGAGGGTGTTCAGGAACATCGCGTGCAGCTCGGGCGTCCCGCGGATGCGGGCTTCCAACTTGTCGCGGTCGTCCAGCGATGGCATCAGGCCTGCCTCGTGGAGCCGCTGCAGGTAGGCGCGCGTCTCATCCGTGAAGGTAAGCCCCCGGTCCCAATCCGCGAGCTTGATGAGCGCGCGCATGAGGTGGACGGCCGAGTTGTCGGCGTGCGGCTGGCTGCCGTGGCCGGGCGTGCCGACGGCGGTGAGCTTCAGCCAGCAGACGTCCTTCTCGTTTGTCGCAATGGAGAACACCTTCCGGTCCTGGCCGAAAAGCCGCGACGTCCCGGCGCCGCCCTCGCTCAGTTCGAACTCAACGTCGACGACATCGGGGCGATGCTCACAGAGCCACGCCATGCCGTATTCGCTGCCGGCCTCCTCGTCGGGGACGGCACAGAACACGAGGTCGCGCTTGAGGGGGATGCCGTGACGCTTGATGAGAAGGAAGGCGAGGAGTTGCATGACGGCACAGCCCTTCATGTCGACCGCGCCGCGACCGTAGACTCTCCCGTCCTTGATGACGCCCTCGAATGCGGGCACGTCCCAGAACTGCTCCTCGACAGGCACGACGTCGGAATGGTTGCATAGCATCAGCGGCCGCTTCGAACCGTCGCCGCACAATCGTGCGACCAGCACCTCCCGGTTCGGCGCCGTCTCGATGTATTCGGTCTCGATGCCCTCCGCTTCGATGAGCGCACCGAGGAAGCGGGCG
>JALOAP010000211.1 GCA_023228745.1 Dehalococcoidia bacterium
GGAACCAATCGACGAAGCCGATCACCGCCACCAGTCCGTGCGTCTCCGGCGCAAGGGCCTCCACCGCGTCGCGCGAGGCAACACAAAACGAGCGGCGCAGCAGCAGGTCTTCCGGCGGATAGCCGGTGACGGCGAGCTCCGGCACGGCGAAGATGGCGCATTCGAGCTCCCGCGCCTCGTGCAGCCGTCTGTGGATGCTGGCGACGTTCCCCTCGATATCCCCAACGGTCGTGTTGATCTGTGCCAAGCCGACGCGGCAGATACGCATGGGGGAAGTATAAGTGCCCGGTGCCCCGTGCCGGGTGCCGGTTACCGAGAGAGGCAAAATCAACTTCGGGCCAGGACCCGGTAGCCACACCGGCGGAAATCGAAAATCGAAAATCGGAAATAGGCGGTACGGCCAGGAGGGGGCAGCGTCATGGCGGAGAGGGTGGGATTCGAACCCACGAGGGAGTTGCCCCCCTACACGCTTTCCAGGCGTGCCTGTTCAACCACTCCAGCACCTCTCCGCGAAGCGACACGTGGTCGTCCCGGAATCGTACCAAGATGATGACGAAGGCTCGAATGGCCAGGCCGCGCAGCACCGGTGTGCACAAGGCCCACAGCGGTACCACTGGGCCAACAGCCAATCGCCAACAGCCAACAGCCTTTTGGGGCTCCCGCCCGGTGTCGCGTAGACTGCGGCCATGCCGGACTCGAACCTGGACGCATCGCAGTCCGAGACTGCACTGGTGCCCATGGAGCGCATCGTCGGCTCCATCCTCCTGGTTCGCGGCCAGAAGGTGCTGCTCGATGCCGACCTCGCGCAGCTCTACGGCGTGCGAACCACGATCCTCCTTCGCGCCGTTCGCCGAAATCCCGAGCGCTTCCCCGAGGATTTCATGTTCGAGCTCGACGAGGACGAGTTCGCCAACTTGAGGATCCAAATTGGATCCTCAAGATCGTGGGGCGGGCGGCGCTACCGGCCCTACGTCTTCACCGAGCAGGGAGTGGCCATGCTCTCGAGCGTCCTCAATAGCCCGCGCGCGGTACAGGTCAACATCGAGATCATGCGCGCGTTCGTGCGGTTGCGCGGCTTGCTCGCCTCGCACGAAGAGCTGGCAGCGCGCCTCGATGAGCTTGAAGCGCGCTACGACGACCAGTTCCGCGCGGTGTTCGAAGCTATCCGCGAACTCATGTCGCCCGTGCCATCATCGAACCGGCGGCTCGGCTTTTCAACGCCGGCGCCAGCAGAGGTGACCACATGACCAGCCACTACCGCATCGGCCTGATCTCCGATACGCACATCCCCGAAGCCCGCGGCGAGCTTTGGCCCCAGGTCTTCGACGCCTTCAAGGGCGTCGACGCCATCCTCCACGCGGGCGACATCCACGACCTGATGGTCATCGACCAGCTCCACGACATCGCACCCACCTGGGCCGCGCGCGGCAACGGCGACGACGGCTCCGGCGGGCGGCTCATCCAGCCCGACCATAGCCGCTGCCGCGAAGCGTGGGTGCTCGAATTCGGCGGCCTGAGCATCGGCCTCACACACGATGTCCCCATCCCCGAGTACCCGCCGCACATCACCCTCGAACGGGCGATGAAGCGCTACTTCAACCGCACTGACCTCGACGTGCTGATCTATGGCGACACACACGTTGAGGCGATCGATCAGATCAATGGCACCCTTTGCGTGAACCCCGGCTCGCCCACCTTCCCGCGAAACCTGAACACGCAACTCGGCACCATCGGCTTCCTCGAAATCAGCGGCGGCAAAGCCGAAGCGACCATCTGGCAGCTCACCGACGACGGCATCGCCCCGTTCGACTGGAACAAGTGGCGCCGCCCCTGGTAGCTGTCCCGTCGTCACTTGCCAGTCGTCAGTCGCTAGCGACTGCCACTCCAACGCGGACATTGCACGCGAGCGTCGAAACGAGACGACCCAGTCGGGGTGGCGGCTGGCAACTGGCGACTGGTAACTGGCAACTGACCACTAATACTCGGCCGGGTGCGCAGGCGGCTCCGTGTGCGCCTCCTCCCGCGTGCGGCGAACGAAGCGCAGAAGCAGGCTGCTGAGCCGCCATTCGCCCGCACTCGAGGCGATGTCCCGCTGTTCGAAGCTGCGCAGCGCTAGGAGCACGAAGAGTGCCGCCACCGCGAGCAACCCGCCCGCCCGGGCGTAGTCGAAGCCATCCACCAGCACGCGGCTGCCGTCGGCCCAGTAGAACGGCGACAGCTTCCGTGGCCATTCGAGCACATCCGCCGACGCCCCGATGAGGTTCAGGAAGTAGGCCGCGACCACCAGCCCGATGCTCACGATCGACGCCTGCGTGCGGTTCGCCAGCGCCGAGCTCATCCAGATGCTGAACGCGAGGAAGAGCAGCGTCACCGGAACCATGTTCACCGTCGCCGCGATGATGCGGCCGAAGCCAAGGTCGAAGTCCACCAGCAACATCCCGAGGGCGAAGCCGGGCAGTCCCGCCAGGGCCGCGGCCAACAACCCCAAGGCTGCCCCGCCGAACCGTTCGAGCAGGAGACGCCGCCGCGAGACCGGCTGCGCCAGGAGCAGGTCCATGGTCCCGGCCGCCTCCTCGCCCGCGATAATGCCCGTCCCGGCGATAACCGCGACGACGATCAGGAGCAGCGGAATCCACGCAAAGAACTCCGCCGCAATGAAGCCCTCGGGGCTCGAAAGCGGGGATTCACCGATGAAGCCTTCGAACCCCGCTGGCAGTTCGAAATCCTCCAGCGAGTCCTTGTACGACGGGTAGATCAGCAAGTCGAGGAGCGCGATCGCGAACAGTACGAACGCGATCGAGATGAACGCGGCGCGGTAGTCCCGCAGCGTCTTGGCTGCAACCGGGAAGCGCCTCATCGCGGCGCCCCCGTGTAGAAGGCCAACAACACCTCGTCGAGCATCGGCTGTTCCGTGCGCAAGTCGGTGACGTGGTAGTCCGCGAGTGCCACGAGCAGCGGCTGGAACTCGCCCGCGACTTCGAATTCGACGGTGGGCCCCCCGCGGTGGATTTCCCGCACCCCCGGCGTGTCGATCGCCCCCGGCGGCGGCACCGCGCCCGCGAAGGTCACCCCCACGTGGCGAAGCGCGCGGCCCTTGAGGCCGGCCACCGTTTCGACCGCCACCAGCCGCCCCCGCCGCAGGATGGCCACCCGCTCGCACACCTGCTCCACTTCGCTCATCACGTGGGACGAGAAGAAGACGGTTGCGCCCCGGTCCGCTTCGCGCCGCAGCAAGTTCCAGACGGTGTGCTGAAGCAGCGGGTCGAGGCCGGACGTCGGCTCATCCAGCAGCAGCACCTCGGGCCGCGACATGAGCGCCAGCAGCAAGCCAAGCTTCTGCCGGTTCCCTTTTGAAAGCGCGTTTGCATGCTTCGATAGGTCGAGCTCGAGTTCCCCGGCGAGGGTGCGGACGTAGCCGGTATCCACCGGGTGTTCGCGCAGGCCGGAGAAGAGTTCGACCGTGTCCTGGCCCGTCAGCCCGCCATAGAGGCGCAGGTCCCCGGGCAGATAGCCAACCTTCGCGCGAACCGCCACGGAGTCGGCCTGGCAATCCAGCCCGAGGATCGACGCGCGCCCCGCCGTCGGCCGGATGAGATCGAGCAAGAGCCGGATGGCTGTGCTCTTCCCCGCACCATTCGGGCCGAGAAAGCCGAACAGTTCGCCGCGTTCAACCGTGAGGTCGAGCCCGTCGAGTGCAACAGTATCGCCATAATGCTTGGTCAGTTGTTCCGTGTGTATCGTGCCCACTGGTCTATCGTGCCATCCTCGACCGGAGTGTGCTTGGCCACCTGGCGGGAACTTCCACTCCCTATTGGACACATCCGTAAAAGGAGCTTGCAATCCCGCATCTATGCACCCAAGCTCTTCCCGTGGAAGGACCGTGCGGGTCGAATAGGCGGCCCCGAGCGGACCAACCCGGTGAGAGGCATTTGTAATGTTCGGAGCACGATGGTCAGCGTTCCTGTGATAGCAGCAAGACAGGCTGGCTGTCGGATTACACCCCTTTCAGCAGCGCGATTACTCCGGCAGCATGCCGGCACGGAGGTGATATGACCAGAACTCGAGACGCGCTTCGCTTGAGTGCCCTGCTGATGTTGGTGGCACTCTTCGCTGCCCTGGTAATCGCCTGCGGCGACGATGATGACGACGATGATGATGGTGGAGCAGGCACCAGCACAGCAACGTCCGGTACCGGCGGTGGCGGCAGCAGTAGTAGCCAAAACCTCGGCGATGTGAATGTCATGGGCATTTGGGGCTCGGAGGAACTCACCAATTTCGAGTCCATGGTGGCGCCGTGGCAGACAGAAAATGGCGGCAAGGTGAACTTCACCGGCACCCGCAACATCACTGCTGAACTCACCCTCCGCGTTGAAGGCGGCAATCCCCCGGATATCGCCATCCCCGCCGAAGTTGGCCTCTTCCAGCAGTTCGCCCAGGACGGCAAGCTCATCTCCCTCGACCAGTGCGACGGCCTCGAAGAGCTCGTCCGCGACAACTACCCCGACGCCTTCATCGACCTCGGCACCGTCGACGACAAGCTCTACGGCTTCTTCATGAAGGCCGACACAAAGGCCACCGTCTGGTACTCGCCACAGGCGTTCGAAGACGCCGGCGTCGATCCACTCGACGCCGATGCGAGCTTCGACGACCTGTTGTCGCTCTCCGACGACATCCTCGATTCCGGCCTCCCGCCGTGGTCGATGGGGCTGGAGAGCGCCGAAACCAGCGGCTGGCCCGGCAGCGACTGGATCCAGCAGATCATCCTCAATGAGGACGGCGAGGAACTGTATGACGGCCTCGTCGACGGTTCGATCCCATTCACCGACGATCGCGTGAAGGATGCGTGGGAGAAGTTCGGCCAGGTCGCCCTGACCGACGGCTACACCGTCCAGGGTGGCGCCACCGGCATCAACGCCACCAACTTCCAGGATTCCACCTTCCCGCCGTTCCAGGATCCGCCACAGGCCGCGATGGTCTACCTCGGCGGCTTCGCCTCGACCTTCATCACCTCACAGTTCCCCGACGCTCAGCCGGGCACCGATTTCGACTTCTTCACCTTCCCCGGCGGCGAGGTCACCGGTAGCGCGAACATCGTCTACGCGTTCAACAACAACCCGGCGACGTGCTCGTTCCTGAGCTACCTGGCCGGCGACCGCTCGCAGAGCATCTGGGTGGAAGCTGGCGGCTTCACCTCCGTGAACACCGCCGTCAACCTCGATTCCTACCCCGACGAGATCGCGCGACGCCAGGCCGAGCAGCTTCTCGAAGCCGACACCTTCCGCTTCGACCTCGACGACGCCATCGGCGGCGGCCTCCAACAAGCCTACTTCACCGGCGTCACCCAGTACCTGACCAACCCCGGACAGCTCGATGCCATCCTCCAGAGCATCGAGGCTGCGCGTTAGCCGTTCAGCCGCGCAAGGCTGGGGCCTCGGCGCAGGCCCCAGCTCCAACCGGAGGTGACGAATGATCGGACGGAAGTGGTGGGTACCGTGGGTTTGGCTTTCGCCGGCCATCCTGCTGCTCGGCGTCTTCCTCGTCTATCCCGTCATCGACACCGTCCGCCGCAGCCTCCAGGACCGGAGATCCGACGCCTGGGTCGGCTTCGACAACTACCAGTTCATCATCGAGAACCCGAACCCACTCGTGGCCGACACACATTCGGCCCTGCTGAACAACCTGCTCTGGCTCGTGCTCTTCCCGCTCCTTGCGGTGCCGATCGGCCTCGTCCTCGCCGTGCTCACCTCGCGCGTGCGCTACGAAGCCGTGGCGAAGTCGGCCGTCTTCATCCCGATGGCGATTTCGTTCGTGGCCGCCGCGGTCATCTTCAAGTTCATCTACGAGTTCAACCCCGACATTGGCACAGCCAACGCGCTGCTCGTCA
>JALOAP010000208.1 GCA_023228745.1 Dehalococcoidia bacterium
TCGCCTGGCTGCAGGACGTGCGTTCGCCGCAACAGGCCTTCACCACCGCCGGGCCTGAAGACGGCCCCGGCCCCTTCCAGGTGAACAACTTCGCGCTCGTCGCCGTTGCTGTCTGGATGTGGACCGGCTTCGCGCTGGTCGTGCTCTCCGCCGGGCTGAAGGGCATCTCCACCGAGATCATGGAGGCCGCCCGCGTCGACGGCGCGAATGAATTCCAGATCTTCCGCCGCATCATCCTGCCCATCCTTTCGCCCACCATCGCCGTCGTCACCACCACGCTCGTCATCAACGCCCTCAAGATCTTCGACCTGGTCTGGGTTATGACTGGTGGGCGCTTCAAAACCGATGTCGTGGCCACACTCTTCTTCAAGCAGGCGTTCGTGGTGCGCGACTTCGGTGTCGGCGCGGCGCTCGCCGTCGTCCTGCTCCTCGCCGTCGTCCCCGTGATGGTGATCAGCCTGCGCCGCTTCCAGTACCAGGAGGAGATCCGCTGAATGGCCGCTCCATCCGAGGCAATCGAACAACGCGAACTGGCCGCCGGCGGCGAGCGCCAGACCTTCGGCGACCGTGTGCGCGTCTTCGTCCCGCGGATCCCGCTCCACCTGGTCCTGGTCGCCGTCATCGTGCTCTGGAGCGTGCCCACCATCGCGCTGCTCATCAGCTCCTTCCGTGAACCACAGCTCATCTCGTCGAGCGGCTGGTGGAACGCGCTCACGCCACCCTGGGACTTCACCTGGTCGAACTATGACGCCGTGCTGAACCAGCGCGGCATGGGCCGCGCCTTCGTGAACAGCCTGCTCATCACGATCCCCGTCACCCTCCTCGTGCTCTTCGTCGCCTCGATGGCCGCCTACGCCATCGCCTGGATGGAATTCCCCGCGCGCAATGTGCTCTTCCTCGTGATGGTCGCGCTTCTCGTGGTGCCCCTGCAGATGACGCTTATCCCCGTGCTACGCCTCTACAGCACCCTCGAGGTCGATGTGGAAGTACCCATCATCGGCGGCAAGCTCTTCGGCACGAGCAGCTACGCGGGCATCTGGCTCGCCCACACCGCCTATGGCCTGCCGTTCGCCATCTTCTTGCTGCGGAACTTTTTCGGCTCGCTTCCGCGCGACCTCTTCGAATCCGCCTATCTCGATGGCGCTTCCGACCTGCGCGTCTTCTTCTCCATCGTCCTGCCGCTTTCGATGCCGGCGCTCGCGGCACTCGCCATCTTCCAGTTCCTCTGGACCTGGAACGACCTGCTCGTCGCGCTCATCCTCCTGGGCGACCCCGAGCTCGCGCCCATGACCCTCCGCATCACGAGCCTGGTGAGCTCGTTCGGCTCGTCCTACCAGCTCCTGACGGCCGCCGCCTTCGTGTCGATGGCGGTGCCGCTGCTCATCTTCTTCGCCCTCCAGCGCTACTTCGTCCAGGGCATCCTGGCCGGTGCCGTGAAGGGGTAGACGACACACCGGGAGGACTCCATGGCCGGCGTAACCTTCGAAAACGTGACCAAGAAGTTCGGGGAACTCTACGTCGTCCGAGACCTTTCGATGGAGATCCCCGACAAGGAATTCCTCGTCCTCGTCGGGCCCTCCGGCTGTGGCAAATCCACCACCCTGCGCATGCTCGCCGGGCTCGACACGATCACCTCCGGCATCATCCGCATCGGCGACCGCATCGTGAACAACCTCGCCGCCAAGGACCGCGACATCGCCATGGTGTTCCAGTCCTACGCCCTCTACCCGCACATGTCCGTCTACGACAACATGGCCTTCGGGCTCACGCTGCGAAAGATGCCGGAGTCCGAGATCGCGACGCGCGTGCAGGAAGCCGCCACCCTGCTCGGCATCGAAGGACTGCTCAAGCGGAAGCCGCGACAGCTCTCCGGCGGCCAGCGCCAGCGCGTCGCCCTTGGCCGTGCCATCGTACGCAACCCCGACGTCTTCCTGCTCGACGAGCCGCTTTCCAACCTCGATGCGAAGCTCCGCGTGCAGACCCGCGCCGAGATCAGCAAGCTCCACCAGCGCCTCGGCACAACATTCATTTATGTCACGCACGACCAGGTCGAGGCGATGACCATGGCAACCCGCATCGCCGTCCTCAACCTCGGTGTCCTCCAGCAGCTCGGTACGCCACAGGAGGTCTACGAACGCCCCGTCAACACCTTCGTCGCGGGCTTCATCGGCAGCCCGGCGACGAACTTCTTCCCCAGCGTCCTGAAGCGCGAGGGCGAGTCTATCGTGGCGGACCTGGGCGCCTTCCAGCTCCCGGTTGCCCCCGAACACCAGAAGCCGCTCGCACCCTACATCGACAAAGAAATCATCACCGGGGTCCGCCCGGAACACATCCACGACGCCGAGTTCCAGCCACCAAGCACGGATGTCGCCGTCATCCGCGCGCGGGCCGACGTGACGGAGATGATGGGCAACGAATCGCTGGTCCACCTTGTTGCCGGCGACCACTCCTTCCTCGGCCGCATGGACCCGCGTACGCAAGCACGACCCGGCAGCGAGATGCAAGCCGCCATCGACATCGGCTCGCTCATGTTCTTCGACCTCGAGACGGAGCTGGCCATTCGCTAACGGTGGATGCCCACGGTTACGCCGATGCGTTGCCTCGCGCCTCGCGCAGGCGGTCGCGGCTTCGCACCAACCACCAGCCGCCAGCCATCTGCACCAGCGAGAGCACGAGGAAGGCTGCATCCCAGGCCGCCTCATGCTCGTCCTCGCGGATGTGGTGGAGCCGCAGCGTGTAGTGGCTCAGGATGCTGTCCGCGAAGTTGAACAGCCCCCACCCGAACAGCAGCAGCCCGGCAACGGTCAGTGCGTCGCGCGGCGCCTGTCCGCGGCGCGCCGCCGACCAGAGCAGCACCACCCCCAGCCCCGTGAGCACGTACGTAACCGCATGGAAGATGCCGTCGCCCACGACATTCGTCTCCAGGTCGGCCACGGTATCGGTCGCAACCCGGTTCGAGACCATGTGGTGCCACTGCAGCAACTGGTGAAGGACGATGCCATCGAAGAATCCGCCGAGCCCAACGCCCGCCAGCAGCAGCGACCACCTGGCCCTGTCCATGGCCGCACCGTAGCGGGAGACACACTCGTGCCCGTAACCGCCGCCAGCGCCGCCTCCCAACCCCATCGCAATTCCCACCCTCAGCGGTGAGCGCGGGCCTAACAATTTCTGCAGACGTCTACCCGTTCCGTGTCGTTCCCGGCGCACCCGCCCGAAAGCACGCCGCCCTTTGCGAGCATGGACGCTGCCACATCTCATTCCCGGCGACGCGACGAAGTAAGGAGGATGCAGATGGAACGCTTTGAGTGGGCCGAAAACAACCTTCGCGTAGGCACCCCGCACGAGCTGCAGGAGCAGGGCGTACAGGTCTACTTCGCGCCGAACGTCCGCGCAAACGAGCGCATCGTCGACCTCGACGATGGCCGCGTCGATGTGCTCAAGGACGACGAACCGAAGCCCGAGACCGGCTACTTCGCGCAGCTCGAAAGCCTGGAGCGGTACTGCCTCCGGGAGGGCATCCCCCTCTCCGAACGCGACGGCCGCATGGTGGCGATGCCCGAAAGCTCCCGCATCGCCGGCGACCCGCTAACGGCCGACCGCTCCAGGCCGCTCTAGAACGGCAGGTAGTCGGCCGGGTTGAGCGGCGCGCCGTTGAGCCGGATCTCGAAGTGGAGGTGCTCGCCCGTCGAGAAGCCGGTGCTCCCGGAGAGGCCGAGTTGCGTGCCCGCACTCACCCACTGGCCGTGGCTCACGTCGATACGGCTGAAGTGCGCGTAGAGCGTCGTCCAGCCATCGCCGCAGTCGACGACGACGTGATAGCCGTAGCTATAGGTCAGCCACTCGGTCTTCGTCACCCGGCCGTCGCAGGCGGAGTAGACGGGCGCGCCGAAGGCTCCGTAGAGGTCGAGGTCGATGCCCGTGTGGTAGCTGCCACCACCGCGGTAGGTGCCGAACGGGTCACTGATTGCGAGGTACCAGCCAAGTGGCATCCGGAAGCGCCCACTGCCGCCCGGCAGCGGGTTGCCACCGCCACCGCCGCCGCCTCCACCGCCAGGGGCGGGATCGGGCACTGCTGGCGCCGGTGGGGGTGGTGGCGGAGGCTTCACCGTCGCACCCGGCAGGAGCACATAGGTCCCCGGCTCGAGCTGGTTCGGGTCGCCAATCGCGTTCGGCCGGTACTCAATCACCGTCGCGGCCGTAATGTTGTCGAACTGGTTCACGATCGAATCCACGCTCTCGCCATGGCCGACCTTGTAGAGGATGCCGTCCTTGCGCGGCACCACGAGCTGCTGGCCGATGACGAGCACGTCCTCTTCCGAGCCAGCCGTCGGGTTGTTTTCGAGCAGGGTGCGAAGGCTGATGCCGAAGCGCTCAGCGAGCACGCTCGCTGTGTCGCCCGGTTCCACTTCATAGAGGATGAACGGCCGGCGCGGGTCCACGATGTCGGCCAGCGGCTGCACACCCGCACCCTGGTTCCCCGTTGTCGCCGCTGCCGCGGAAACACCCGCCGTGAAGGCCGACATCGGCGAGACGCCGCCCGCCGCGCGCACGGAGAGCACGTTCGACTCGGCCGTGAGCTTCGCGACGGATTCGCGCGTTTGGATGCTGCTGCCGGGGCGGAAGAAGGCGGCCGAATGCGCCGGCGAGGCGCCACCGGTCACACCGGAGAGGGAGAAGCTGGGCGTGGCCAGCGTCGGCGTCGCGTTCGAGGCGTCCGGGAACCTCGCAGCAAAGGTGACGGCGAGCAACGCAAGCGTCACAACGACGAAGTGGACGGTCAGGCGACCGCGGCGTTTGGCGTGCGCATGTGAGCGCGCACGAGTTCCCTCAGTACCCATAATGATCGCAGGCCGCGCTGTGAGCGGTTTCACAAGCGCGAGGGCCGAGCTTCGCCCTCAACCGTGCTCCCATCCTCCTTGTTCGGCTATCCCGGCTTCCACTCATGGCTCAACGAGCCGTCCCCTAGGGGAAACCAGGTAGATCGCCATTCCCTCTCGGAGGTGTCCCACAGTGTCTACTCCACCCTGGAGGAAGCCCACTGCGAGCAAACTGTGCGGATGATACTCGCACAATGCGTCACAAGCTACACAAATGTAATGCTTGTGAACAAGCACTTCAGGGCAACCCAGCCCCCAGAAGTAACGATCGCGGAAAAATACAAGGGCCGAACAGCCCCCGGACGAAAGTCACATCGTCCCTTTCGCCAGACGCGGTATTATGGAAGCGATGACAAGCGCACACGCGGCGGACGCAGCTTCCGAGCTCGTGCGGCGGCTCGCCGAGATGGCCGTTACCAGCGACCTGCTCGCCGCCTCGGCCGACCTCTCGGATATCCTCCAACGGCTTGCTCTGCGCGCGAAGGAAGTAACGAACGCCGAATATTCGGCGATCTCCACCTTCGATGAGCACGGTAGACTCACGCGCTTCGTCTATACCGGCATCGATGAGTCGATCGCGCGCCGCCTGGGCAACCCCCCCGCCGGCCACGGCCTGCTCGGTGAACTTGCGCGGCACGACCGCCCCATCCGCCTCGCGGACCTCGCCAGCCATCCGTCTTCCGTGGGCTGGCCACCCGGCCACCCGGACATGACCGTCTTCCTTGGCGTGCCCATCCGCGCGGGCGGCCGCAGCATCGGCTCCCTCTACATGACCCGCACCGCCGGCCAGGCGCCCTTCTCCGACGAAGATGAAGCCGCTGCCGTCATCCTCGCGATGCAGGCCGCCGTCGCCGTTTCGTCTGCCCTCGCCCGGGAACGCAACGGCCGCCTCTTCCTCCTCGAAGAGCGCGAACGCATCGCCCACGACCTGCACGACGGCACCATCCAGTCGCTCTATGCGCTCGGCCTCGAATTCGACGCCCTCTCCCAGCGCGAAGGCTACCCGGAAGAAGTCCAGGACGCGCTCGGCCTCGGTGTCAGCGCATCAA
>JALOAP010000050.1 GCA_023228745.1 Dehalococcoidia bacterium
GCCGGCTAGCTGTCAATTGTCAGCCGCCAGGCGCCAGGCCTGTTGTACTTCGGGCGTCGTGAGGGGTCGGGCGAGGCGGTGACACGGGATCGGAGGACACGCTGCCACCAGCCACAACGAGAACCAAGTAGCTAGTAGCTAGCAGCTACTCCCCCGTCCACTTGTGGATCCACTGGTCGAGCGCCGCAACGATGGCGTCGAGTTCGCGGCCCTTGGGGGTGAGTTCGTATTCGATGCGAACCGGGGTCTCGGGGTACACGTGCCGCTCGACGATGCCGGCTCCCTCGAGTTCGCGCAGGCGTTCGGAGAGCAAGCGGTCGGAGAGGCCCGGGATGGCGGCGAGGATTTCGCTGAAGCGCACCGACCCGGCGAGCATCGTCCGGACGATGGCACCCGTCCACCGCCGCCCGATGAGTTCCAGCGCATTCTGGAAGAGCGGGCAGTAGGGAGACACGGTGGCGGGCTGTTCCTGGACCATGGCTCCATTCTACGGGATCCGCACCGAGTTTCCTACTTGACATGGCTCACTTACGTTTCGTAGCATGGCATCAGAAAATAACAGGGCAACACTAAGTTGCAAAACCGGAGATGACACACAGTGACCTGGCAACTTGACCCCACCCACACCCGCATCGAGTTTAGCGCCCGCCACATGCTTGTTTCGCGTGTCCGCGGCGTGTTCGACTCCTATCAGCTCGAAGCAAAGATCGACGAGAGCGACCTTTCGAAGTCCTCGGCGACGCTTACGATCGATGCCGCGAGCGTCGACACGGGAGTGGAAGATCGCGACGCGCACCTCAAGAGCGGCGACTTCTTTGACGTGGAGAACCACCCGAAGATCGTTTTTGAGACGAAGCGCATCGAGCCGAAGGGTGATGGCGAATACCGCGTCGTTGGCAACCTGACCATTCGCGACGAGACCCGCGAAGTGGAGTTCAAGGGTGAGGCGCACGGCCCGGCGGAGGACCCCTGGGGCGGCAAGCGCATCGCGCTCACAGCCGAGGCTCAGGTGAACCGCAAGGACTTCGGCCTCACCTGGAACGTTCCCCTCGCCGAGGGTGCGCTTGTGAGCGACAAGGTGACGCTTAGCATCGAAGCTGAGCTCGTTCCCGCCGCCTAGCCCGAGGCAACCGGCGACGCTCTTCCGCCCCTCCCTGCTGCACAGCGGGGAGGGGCGCTTGCGTTGCGGCGTACGATCGAGAGCGCACCGCGGCTCGACGTTCGGACAGCGTCGGCAGGGGAGCATCGGCCCGTTGCCGCGTGCGGGGCCCTCCGCTCGTGAGCCCGGCCGGCAAAGGAGCAAAGCACATGGCGAACCCCGTCGTCCACTTCGAAATCAATTCCCAAAACGCCGCCAGGATGCGGGAGTTCTACAGCGGCCTCTTCGGCTGGGAGATGAGCGAGATGCCGGAGATGAGCTACACCATGGTTATGCCCGGCACCGACCCGGGCATCAACGGCGGTATCGGCCAGGTCGACAACCCCGACGAGGCGTGGGCTACCTTCTACGTCGAAGTCGACGACCCGCAGCGCTACCTCGACGAAGCGGTGGCGAAGGGCGGTACCGTCGTGAGCCCGGTGATGGAGATCCCGGGTGTGGTCACCACAGCGGTCTTCGCCGACCCGGACGGGCACCGTATCGGGCTCGTGAAGTCCGCGCCGCCGCAGTAGGGTGAGCTAGCCGAGCTCGATGTTGTCGAGCAGGCGTGTCTGGCCGAACCGCACCACGAGGGACAGGAGCACGGGACCCTCGATAATGCCCTCGACCTCTTCGAGCGAGCGGTCGTCGGCCAGCGAGATGTAGTCGATCTCTGCGAGGGGCTCCAAGGCGATGAGGCTGCGCACGAGTTCGCGCAGCTTTGCCGCGTCGCGCTCGCCACCGTCGAAGCGGGCGCGTGCCTGCTGAAGCGCGCGATAGAGCACCGGTGCGGCTGCGCGCTGTTCGGGCGAGAGGTAGACGTTGCGGCTGCTCATCGCGAGGCCGTCGGCTTCGCGGACGATGTCGCAGGGCACAATTTCGACCGGCAGGTCGAGGTCCTGGACCATGCGCTGGAGCACGCGGAGTTGCTGCGCGTCCTTGCGTCCGAAGTAGGCGCGCGTCGGGCTCGTGGCGTTGAACAGCTTCAGCACGATCGTCGCGACCCCACGGAAGTGGCCCGGGCGGCGTTCGCCTTCGAGCCGCTGGCTCACGTCCTCCACAGTCACGTACGTCTGGTATCCGGGCGGGTACATCGCCGCGGGCGATGGCAGGTAGACGGCATCGACCCCCGCTTCGCGGAGGAGGGCCAGGTCGCGCTCCTCGTCGCGGGGATAGCGCTCGAAGTCTTCATTCGGCCCGAATTGGGTGGGGTTCACGAAAATGCTGACGGCGACGAGGCTGTTCTCTTCGCGAGCGCGCCGCACGAGCGCCAGGTGCCCGTCGTGCAGGTAGCCCATGGTGGGCACGAGGCCGAGGTCGCCGGCGTGTTCGCGCCGCCAGCCATGCATTCCGGTAGGAGTGGTGAGCAGTTCCACGCTAATCGTCGAGGGCCGCGAAGACGTCGGGGAGCTTCAGGCGGAAGCCGGGCAGCAGCGATGATTCAAGCGCGGCGTCTTCGGCGAGCGTCTCGCCATCGCGGTTGCCCTCGAATACCTCGACGGTGCGTGCCTCCGGGTCGATGAGCCAGCAGACATCGACGCCGTAGCGACGGTAGTGGCGGCACTTTTCGCGCTGCTCGTCCATCGGTTCGCCGGGGGAGCGGACTTCGACCGCGAGCGTCGGTGGGAGCAGGTGCGGACCATCACGACGCGGTTTCTCCGGCCGCCAGTATCCGACGTCCGGCAGGCAGAATTCCGGGCGGCGCTCAGTGTCGAACCGGATGCGGGGTTCGGGGCCCAGCACCCCCCCGATGTCCAGGCGCAACGGACCCAGCCGGACGATGATTTCGCCGGCCAGGATAACGTGATCCTCGTTTGGCCTAGCCTTGCGCACGACCTCCCCGTAGACGTACTCGCGGTACGGCTTCTCCTCGGGGAGGGCAAGGTACTGCTCCACCGTCATCCGCAGACCAACCGCCATGCGCACAGGATACAAGAATCGGTAGCCGGTAGCCGGTAGCCCGCGCGACAGCGCGCACCTGGCACGGGGCACCGGCTTCCCTCCCCGCAGGGGGAAGGGAAGCCAACCCTGGTGGTGCTAGACGCCCGACAGTTCGTTCAGTGTCGACTCGTCCATCTCGAAGCTGTGCTCGGTCGTGGGGAACTCGCGGCCTTCGACTTCCGCGACGTATTCGCGGACCGCGTCGCGGACGGTGCCGCCGATGTTCGCGTAGACCTTCGCGTGGCGCAGCACGCGGCGGTCGTCGTAGATGCCGAGCATGTCGTGCAGCACCTGCACCTGGCCGTCGCAGTCCGGCCCGGCGCCGATACCGATCGTCGGGATGGAGATGCGCTCGGTGACCATCTTGGCGAGGGGCGCCGGGATGGTTTCGAGCACGACAGCGAAGGCCCCGGCCTCTTCCAGTGAGCGCGCATCGTTGAGCAGCTTCGCAGCAGCGGCCGGGGTCTTGCCCTGCACCTTGTGGCCGCCGAACTGGTTCACGGATTGTGGCGTGAGTCCGAGGTGGCCCATCACCGGGATGCCGGATTCGACCATGCGGTGCACGAGCGGGGCGACGTGACTGCCGCCTTCGAGCTTCACGGCCGTCGCGCCGGCCTCCTGGAGCAGCCGCACGGCGTTGCGCATTGCGTCGTCGGGGCTCGCCTGGTAGCTGCCGAAGGGCAGATCGGCGACGACGATCGCTTTCTCCGTGCCGCGCACGACGGCGCGCGTGTGGTAGACGATGTCGTCCATGGTCACCGGGACGGTCGAGTCATAGCCGAGGACGACGCTGCCGAGGGAGTCGCCAACGAGGACGATAGGAACGCCCGCCTGTTCGACGAGCCGCGCGAACGGGTAGTCGTAGGCGGTAATCATGGCGAAGCGCTGCCCCTTCGCCTTCCATTCGCGAAGCTTGTGAATCGAATACCGTGCCATGGGAAAGCCTCCTAGCCGATGCCGACGGCTTCGCGCGCTTTGTGCGAAAGGCCGTCGCCATAGGACGAGCGGACAATGCGGTTCTGGCTGTCGACGAACACTTCCTTCGGAGCGAGGTGGCGCGCCTGCTCTTCGGTGAGCTGCTGGTAGGCGATGATGATCACGAGGTCGCCTTCGTGGACGAGGTGAGCGGCCGCGCCGTTGATGCAGATTTCGCCGCTTCCCCGGCGGCCCATAATCGTGTAGGTCTCGAGCCGCGCGCCGTTGGTGACGTCGACCACATGCACCTGCTCATAGGGCAGGAAGCCGGCGGCATCCATGAGATCCGGGTCGATCGTGATGGACCCGACGTAGTTCAGGTTGGCCTCGGTGACGGTGGCGCGGTGAATCTTCCCCGTCATCATGGTTCGCACGCTGTGCATCCCCCCCGCCCTCTCACGAAACGAGCCCGCCATGGGCGGGCTCGACAACTTCGAACAAGAAGGGGGCGCGAATACGCCGCGAATCGTGCTCTCCGTACCGGCCACGCAGGGTCCAGGCGGAAGTGTTTCGAAAGGGCAACTGACTTACCGGGCTCGCCGTCCCCGCAAGAGGGATCGACGGCACCCAGATCGTTCACGAGAGGATAAGCGTTGTCAATAGCTACTTGCCGAAGTGCCCGGTGCATGACGCTGAGGCTGGGTGATTTGCAGAAAAGAACCCCGCTCAATGTGTGAGCGGGGTTCGAACTGTGCATGGGCACCGGGCACCGGGCACTCGGAACTTACCGCCCCACCGCCATATCCCGCAGCCGCTTGATCCGCTCCTCCATTGGCGGGTGGGTGCTGAACAGGTTCGACATGCCCTGGCCGGCGAACGGCTTCACGATGTAGAGCGCCGAGACGGCCTCCTGTGCGGGCGTGTCGGGCATTGGGGCGTACTGCACGCCGCGATGGAGCTTTTCGAGCGCGCTCGCGAGCGCCTCCGGGTCGTGCGTGACCTCCGCTCCGGTCTGGTCCGCGGCGTACTCACGCTGCCGGCTGATGCCGAGCTGCATGAGGGTCGCCGCGATGGGCGCGATGAGGATGGCAATGAGCATCAGCAGCGGGTTGCGGTTGTCGCGCCCGCCGAAGAGGCTCGAGAACATCAGCACCTGGGCGATCATCTGGATCGCACCAGCGATCGTCGCGACGATCGAGCTGGTGAGGATGTCGCGGTTCTTTACGTGGCCCATTTCGTGGCCAATGACGCCGCGCAGTTCGCGGTCGGTGAGCAGCCGGCGAATGCCGGTGGTGACGGCAACAACCGCGTGGTCCGGGTTTCGTCCCGTCGCGAAGGCGTTGGGCGAATCGGTATGGATGACGTAAACGCGAGGCATCGGCATCTTCGCGAGGTTCGCGACTTCGCGGATCATGGCGAAGAGATGTGGGTCCTGGCTCTCGTCGATCTCCTGGGCACCAGCCATGCGGAGCGCCATCTTGTCGCTGAACCAGTAGGCAGCGAAGTTCATGACACCCGCAAAGATGAGGAAGATGAGCGCGCCGCTCGTCCCGCCCACGAGCCCGCCCACGAGCACCAGCAGACCGGTGAGGCTCGCCAGCAGCACCGTGGTCTTCAACGTGTTCATCGGGTCGTTTTGAATACCTCCTTGGTGCACCCATTATACAGTGCACCTGCGAAGGCCCCGGTAAGTTGCCGTGCGTGAGTTGACACAGCAGTGCGGGTCCAATCACAGGGCGTTGACCACGCCTCATCCGCCCTCCTCGCCCGCGAAGCAGGAGGCCTCGCCGGTTTCTGTCGCTGGCGATCCCTCACCGCCACCGGGAGCTGCCCCTCGGACCCGGCGGGGCAGCTCCCGTGGCCGCGGATTACAGGTGCTGATACGGGTCTGGTGCCTCGTCCTCGTCGCCCGGCGGCCGGGTTTCCGCGGGACGGCCATAGCTGGTGTTCGCGCCGCCCTGCATCGAACCGCCACTTGAGTCGCTCGTCTCTTGCTCCATCGCGCGGCCTGTGGCCCGGACGCCCCCCTCGCCGGCCCTGCCACGCTCGTCAAAAGGGACGCTGCGGACGTTCGTGGCGCGTGCCGTCGTCGGTGTCGCCCGGGCTCGCATCGTCATGCTCGCCCGCATCAAGGCTGCCGCGGGTGTGTCCGCCGGGCACCGACGGGTTCTGGTGCGTGCCGCGCCAGGCGCCAGTCTCCGCTCCCCGCGACTCGATGAAGTCCTTGAAGCGCTCGAGGTCGCCTTCGACGCGCCGGGACATGAAGCCGAGTTTGTCGCCGACCGTCTCGATGAAGCCCTCGGGGTCGTAACTCATCTCCAGGTGGACGCGCGTGAGGTCCGGCCCCAGGGACTGGAACTTCACCATCCCCGCGTTCGTCGAGCCGCTTGTGTTCTGCCAGATGATCTTCTCATCGGGCACCTGTTCGCGGATCTCCGCATCCCACTCTTCGGTCTTCATGCCGACCTTCGCCTTCCAGTGCAGGCGGCGGTCGTCGAGCTGGCGGACTTCCTGGACTCCCTCCATGAAGTTGGGAAAGGTCTCGAACTGGGTCCACTGGTCGTACGCGGTGCGGACCGGGACGTTGACTTCGATGGACTTTTCAACTCGCGCCATGTGTCGTGCTCCTGTTGGGGGGCGATTCGTCCAATCAGAAGCTATCCGCCTGCGACTAACAGCCACATATCCGGGGAGGTGTCGGAGGTGCAGGATTCGCGGAGGGCGGGTCGGGGCACACCTGTGCCCGGTGCCCGGTGCCACCGCTCCGCCCGGCCACCGACTACCGGCCACCGACTACCGACCACCGACTACCGACAACCGACTACCGGCCACCCTTACCCATTCCTTTTCGTGTAGCACGCTGTTTTCGACTGGAATAGGGCGAGGCTATGCAACGAACACGGAATATCCATGCAGGGATGCCTTGATTCGCGTACTGAAATGACGAACACTGGATTGTGAGGGTAATCACAAGGAACGGAAGGAGAACCACCCGAACCGCAGATGGAAGAACTTTACGCCTACTACCGCCTCGCTGAAGTTGAATACGACGCTCCGGAAGCCCGCTTCCGCCGGGAATATGCAGAGCTGCGCACCATCGACAAGATGGAGGCAGCGCTCAAGGATGCCCGCCAGAGGCTCGGTACCGCCGCTGCGCGGCTCATGTCCGCCCGCTAACCGAGTGTCGTCAGCTTCACACTGGTCTTGAGGCTTCCCTCTTGACATGGGCCCCCTCAGTAACTGAACATTCAGTTAGTTAGAGGGGGTTCAGTTTTACCCTGGAGGCACCGAGATGCACGCCGATATCCTTACCCCCATGATTGCGCGCGCCATGCGCATCGACCTCGAAGTGAATGCCCTGGCGATCGAGCAGCGCCGCGAATGGGAAGAGATCAAGGTGGTCCAGCGGCTCGAGCGCGCCCTTTCCGTCGCCCGTCAGCGCCTTGGGACGGCGGTCCACGGCCTGCCGCAGACGCGCTAATGCCGAAGGTCCCGCCTGCGTACCTGGAGGCCCGGCGCCAGGCCATCATCGAGGCTGCGCGCCAGGCGTTCGTCCGCAAGGGGACCGATGCGACGACAATGGCGGACATCGCCCGCGAGGTGGGCATCACCGCGGGCGCCATCTACCGCTACTTCCCCACCAAAGACGACCTCATCGCCTGCTGCTTCAGCGAGAGCGAAGAGAGTGTCACTCAGCGTTGGAAGGAACCCCTCGAAGCCGGCGCCGACCCGCTGGAACAGCTTGCCGAGCTTTCACAGCTCACCTTTAGCCACCTGAACCGGACCGAAGAGCGCGTCGACACCATCATCCACCTTCAGCAGCAGCTCGAACTCGTGCGCGAAGACGACACGGAGGGGCTCGCCCGGCTGCGCGACGACCGGGCGGAGATCACGCAGCTCGTCGAGGGGAGGCTCGTGCAGGCACAGGAGCGCGGCGAGCTCCCGGCGGAGGTCGACGCTGCCCTGCTGGCCGAGGCGTTCATCTCGTTTTACTGGGGGGCGCGCCTCGCCCGGGTGCTCGATGAGCAGGCAGATACCGATGGCCAACTCCGCCAGCTCCTGGCGGTTCTGCGTGCGGTGAGCGTGCCGCAGCACAAGAGCAGATAGTCAGTTTCCCTTACGTGCCCCTACGCACTGCGATGCTATCCTCGGGGCAAATGGAGCACACGGCGCTGCCCCCACGGTGGCGCCGAATCTGATTCCCCCGGGTACACACAGCATGTCGAATCGCCAGGCCCGCCGTGAACAGTCGCGCACGGCACGCCAGACTCCCCGCCCGAGCCGCTCGCAGCGGCCATCGCCGCAGGGACCGCGCCGCTCTTCAAGCCTTCCCGATTGGATGTCCCCAGGTTTTCTGCTGATCGCCGGTGTGGTCGTTGTGCTCGGGCTCGCGGCCCTCGTCTTCCTCGTCGCCACGAGTGGCGGCAGCGACGAAGACGCCGTCGCCAGCATCGAGCAGGCGCTCACCGAGATCCCCACGGACCTGGCAGATGGCGCCGCACTCGGCCGCGAAGATGCACCGCTCACGCTGACACTCTATGAAGACTTCCAGTGCCCGTTCTGCCTCCGCTTTACCGCCGAAGACGAGCCGATGATCGTCGACGAATACGTGAAGACCGGCAAGGTGCGGATGGAGTACAAGCAACTGCCCATCCTTGGTACCGAGTCCGTGCGCGCTGCCACCGCGGCAGTCTGCGCCGTCGAGCAGAACAAGTTCTGGGAGTTCCAGTACCGCGTCTACCTGAAGGAGGCGCAGGAGGGCCAGCTCAGCACCGAGCGGCTCAACGTTGGCCGCTTGAGCGACCAGAACCTTCGCCAGATTGCGCAGGACAGCGGCCTCGACCTCGCCGCCTATGACACCTGCTTCGCGGACCCGGCCACTGCCGAGGAGGTCGCGACCCAGGACCGCGAGGCGAAGCAGCTCGGCGTTCGCAGCACACCGACGTTCTTCTTCAATGGCATCCCGCTGCAGGGTACGCCTGTGGACCACGACGCCTGGCGTGAAATCCTCGACCAGCAGATTGCCGAGGCCGAGAAGACGCCGGAAGCGACCGAGACCGCCGAAGCGACGGCAACGGCGACCGCAGGCCAGTGAGCGTCTCAGCTCCGGAGCGGCGGGGAGTCGCGGCGACGCTCCTGTCGCCGCGGGCCCTGGTCCCGGTTATCGCGGTGCTTGCCCTCGCGCTCGTAGGCATGGGCGTCGCCTATGCCATGAAAGACGACGGGCAGGTGCTGAGCCTCGCTTCTTGCGAGCCCGGGACAGCCGGTTGCGAACTCCGCCAGACCCTCCACGACCATGCCGACTTCGCCGTCTTTATCGATGGCGAACAGGTGGACTTCGGCAAGCCGGAGTACATCTCCACCGCCGACCGTGAGCTGAGCCTCGCCGCCCACATTCACCCCGCGCGCTACAGCGTCGTGCACGTCCACTACAGCAATACGACGTGGGACGAGTTCTTCCGCTCGCTGGGGTTCGAACTGCGCGACAGCACGGTGCCGGGCGGGTCCCCCCTGCGCACCTCGCTCAAGCTGCCGGATGGCACCCTGCTGCAGACCGCCGACGGGAAGTCGTTCAAGTTCTACGTGAACGGTGTGCGCGTCGATGGAGTCGCCTCCGCGGTGATTGGCGACCTCGACCGCGTGCTCATCAGCTACGGCGGCGAGACGCCCGAAGAGGTCGAGCAGTTGCAGCTCCCGCTGCTCTCAGACGAAGCGTGCATCCCCTCCGAACGTTGCCACGACCGCATCCCCGACGGTGAGCCGCCGGAGCCGTGTTCGCGCAGCGCGGGCACGTGCGGGTAGGGGTTGGCTGGTGGCTATTAGCTGTTAGCTGTTAGCTCTTAGCTATTAGTGCACCGGGTGGGCGGCACCTTGCTAGGCGTCGCGCGCGAGCTGCGGCAGGCGCACCGGCCCCGGGGCGGCCGTCGGTGGTGGCGTGACGGTCGGTGGCGGCGTTGCGGAGCGGGTCGGTGTCGCGGAGCGGGTCGGTGTCGCGCTTGGCGTGCGCGTGGGAGTTGGGGTAGCGGTTTGCGTCGGAGTACGGATAGGCGTGGGCGTAGTTTGAGGTTCTACGTAGTAGGAAATCGAGCAGCCGGCTTGTTGACAGGCGCTCAGGATGCTAACTAGCAGGGTTGAATGGACCCTCGTGGAGACGTTATGGGTCGGGTAACTGTGGCTATGAATACCTACGATGTCGCCGAAGTGGGGGCCATTCCAGTTGAGCGAGAAGACAGGCGATCCACTCTGGCCGCCAACGACATCGATCTCGTGATAGAGCTCGAAGTCATCTACATGAATGAAGTTTTCTTCTGCGGCACCCCACATCGTCCAAGCCGGGTATGCATCGCCCGGGTATCCGATTATCGCTGGTGTGAAGTCTGGTGCAGTGAGGCTCGAAGTGGATAGGCTAGCGATCCGCATCCAGCCCGTCGAGTTCCCAAGGTCTCCCGAGGGGAGGGTCACTAGCCCCCAGTCGTAGGCCGGATCGAGGGAGATCATCCACCCGTTAGGCACGAACCAGTTTTGCGCCCAACGGAAACCGAATGGCTCAAGCAGCCCGTCCTTCCCAGGCACGACTACAACATCTCCCACCCAGCCACTGCCGTCTGGTGAGTAAAGACAATGGGCCGCCGTAAGGATGACATTGGGCCCGACGAATGCCCCGGAGCAGTGTCCGAGCAAGTCGCCGCCTGCATCGAACAACCCAAGAAAGACGATGGCGCTCAGGGGATATGTCCGGGTATCGGTCATCCGAACCCGGTTGTCGGGCCCGATCACCGAGTTGGCCTCTGCCTCCGGAATCAACTGAGACAGTAGTCCCGGGGAGTAGTTTGGGAAGTCACCGTCAGCCCAGAAAACTCTCCCAACGCCGCCCTCCCCCTCGCTGCGCGCGGGGTTCGTCGTCGCAAGGAAGGCGATGAGGCCCAGTAGTGCGCCTGCGATGGCCAGTACCATCACAGCGCGATTTCGTGTCCGCTCCATATGCGTCTCCTTTAGCGGCCGGCGAATTGGACGTTCGCGGATTACACGTGTCGAACGCGTCAGCCGCTGACGCGCTTTCGCAGCGCAGGAGGAAATTGGGAGCCGAAAGCTGCGGAGGGTAGAATCGCGACATGACTTTGCGTGTGGTGGTTTCGGGCTCGGGCAAGATGGGCCGGCAGGTGGCACAGGCCGTCGCCGACGCCCCCGATATGGATGCTGTCGCCTACGTCGACGGCCTTGCGACGGTCTCGGAGCTCGATGGCCTCCCGGTCTACACCGACCCCGCGTTCTGCTTCAGTGAGACGCGCCCTGACGTCTGCATCGACTTCACGAACGCGTCGTGGACGCCGGGCCTCGTCGCCGCGGCGGTACACGATCGCGTGCGGCTCGTCATCGGCACGACCGGGCTCTCCGACGAGTTCGTGGCGTGGCTCGAGGCGGAGTCACGTGAGCGGAAGGTGGGCGCCGTGGTGGCCGCGAACTTCGCGATTGGCGCGGTGCTGATGATGCATTTCGCGAAGCAGGCGGCGCGCTTCTTCGACAACGCCGAGATCGTGGAGTTGCACCACAACCAGAAGGTGGACGCCCCCAGCGGTACGGCGAAAACCACCGCGGAGCTCATGCGGGCGGCACGCAAGGACCCCTTCGTGTACCCGCCGACCGAGAAGGAGACCATTCCCGGCGCGCGCGGCGCGGAACTTGGCGGAATCGCCATCCATTCGGTGCGCCTGCCGGGGCTCGTGGCGCACCAGGAAGTGATCTTCGGTGGCCTCGGGCAGACGCTCACCATCCGCCACGACACCACCGGCCGCGATTCCTTCATGCCGGGCGTG
>JALOAP010000051.1 GCA_023228745.1 Dehalococcoidia bacterium
GCTCCGAGACCGTCGAGGGGAGGACGCTGTTCGCGCGCCGGGTTAGCGCCTGGAGCATCGGTCGAAGCACCCGCACGGTAAACGCCGCTTCCGGGTCGGGAAGGTTCTCGCGCCCCGGGCGTGTGTACCGAAGCCCGCCCAGGCGCGACTCCATTGGGTCGCTCGCCACACCCTTGTAAAGCAGCCCATACACCATGAGGGTCACGGCCACGAAGGTTCCGAATGCAATCAGGGCTGGCATGGCTACACCTCGATGTTCACGATACGGCTGATGACGAAGAAGCCGATCGCCTCGCTGATGCCGGCCGCCAGCAGCATCACCCGCCCCAGCGGCTCCGAGAACAGCAGTCCGACGAACTCCGGGCTGATCAAATAGAAGACGATCAGCAGGCCAATGGGGATGCCGCCAATCACGAAGCCCGTCAACCGTTGCTGCGAAGTCAGCGTCTTGATTTCGCCCTTAATGCGTTCCCGCTCGCGCATCGTGTGGGCGACGTTGTCCAGGATCTCCGCCAGGTTCCCGCCCACGTTTCGCTGGATGAGGATGGCCGTGATCACGATGTCGAAGTCGGGCGAGCCGACGCGGTCGTTGAGTGCCGACAACGCCTGTTCCACGCTTGCGCCCATCGCGGTGTCCCGCATCGTCCGCCGGATTTCGGTCGAGATCGGGTCGGGCAGCTGTTCGCCCGCAGCCTCCAGTGCCTGGAGCAGGCCGAAGCCCGCGCGCAGCCCGCTGGCAACCATCTGCAGGAGCTCAACGAGTTGGCCCTCCAGCTTGTGCCGCCGTGAGGAGACACGCTGCTTCAGCCACAGCCCCACCAGGAAGTACCCCACGGGCACGCCCAGCAGCGCCAGCTGCGGCACCGGCAATGCCATCATCAGTGCCATCGAGATGAGCACACCGACCACGACCCGCAGCACGAAATACTCCCGCGCGTTCAGCGTCAGGCCAGCTCGCGCCAGGTCCGTCGTCCAGTTCGCGACGATGTTCGATGACACCAGGTTGAAGCCGCCAAAGCTCACACTCGCCCGCTTTCGCAGGCTCAACGAGGGACCCGTGCCACCGTCGAGCTTCTCGTCGAGGCCCCGGATACGGTTCAGCCGTTCCACGGCTTCGCCCGAGATCGATCCGAATCCCGTCGCCCACAGCGTCATGGTCGTTGCGAACGCGCCCACACAGAGCGCCGCCAATCCCGCGAGCAGCATCAGAAACCCTCCCCGGCGAAGAGGTGGTTCGGGACTTCGATCCCGGCCAGGCTGAACTTGCTCAGGAAGCTCGGGCGAATCCCCGTCGGCTGCATCCTCCCGATCACCTTCCCGTCCTCGTCCACCCGGTCGAGCTTGAACAGGAAGATGTCCTGCAGCGTGATGGTGTCACCCTCCATGCCGCTGATCTCAGTCACGTGGGTGATCTTCCGCGAACCGTCCTGCAGCCGGCTCACCTGGATGAACAGGTGGATCGCCGACGCGATCTGTTCTCGGATCGCCCGGGCGGGCAGGTCCATCCCCGCCATGAGCACCATGTTCTCCAGCCGCGCGAGCGCGTCCCGCGGGGTGTTCGCGTGAATCGTCGAGATCGACCCATCGTGGCCCGTGTTCATCGCCTGCAGCATGTCGAAACACTCTTCGCCGCGGACCTCGCCAACGATGATGCGGTCGGGTCGCATGCGAAGGCAGTTCTTCACCAGGTCCCGCTGCTTGATCTGGTTCTTCCCCTCGATGCTCGCCGGCCGCGCTTCCAGCGTGATCACGTGGTCCTGCTGGAGCCGAAGTTCCGCCGGGTCTTCGATCGTGATAATCCGTTCGGTGTTCGGGATGAACGCCGAGAGGGCGTTCAGCATCGTCGTCTTACCGGTGCCCGTACCACCGCTAATGATGATGTTCATGTGCGCTCGAACGCACATCGAAAGGAACTCCGCGGTCGCCTCGCTCAGCGCCCCGACCTGGATCAGGTCGGCCATCCGCATCTTGTCCGCCCGGAACTTCCGGATCGTGATGCTCGGCGCTTTGGGCGAAGCCGGCGGGATGGTGATGTTCACGCGCGAACCGTCCGGCAGGCGCGCGTCCACCATCGGGCTCGACTCGTCGATGCGGCGGCCCAGCGGCGCCACAATCCGTTCGATGATGCGCATCACGTGCGCCTTGTCGCGGAACCGCGCCGGGCTTCGGAAGATCCGCCCTTCCTGTTCGTAGTAGATCTTCTCGATGTCGTTCACCATCACTTCGCTGACCGATGGGTCGCGAAGGAGTGGTTCCAGGGGCCCGAGACCGAGGACTTCGTCGACAACCGCCTCGATGAGTTCGTCGCGGCTCATCCCGCCCAGCGGTAGGCCTTCCTGCGCGATCAGCTCCCGCGCCGCCTTTGCCACTGCATCCCGCTGCTGGCTTGCGGGCAGCCCTTCCAGGCTCCCATGTTCCAGCTCCTCGATCAGGAGCTCGTGCAGCCGCACCTTCGTCAGCTCAGCCTGCGGATTGCCCGCTGGCGCCTGCTGTTCGGGCCGCCGCCGGGGTGCCGGTGCAGCGGCTGCCGCGCCCGCCGCAGGGCCGGGCTGGTTCGAAGGAGGCAGGGTGCGGCGCTCCGGCCGAAGGAATACCGGCGGGTTGCCGGCCGCCGGCGCCTCCGGGGCCGCGTTGCCGGCACTCGCCCGGTTTGGCACGTCTTCCGCCACTCCCCACCCGGAGCGGAGCTTGAGCTGCCCCGATGGCCGCAATCGCGGTGGCGCAGGGGTATTCGGCGGCGGAGCTTCGTTGCTGAACCGGTCCTCCACGGGGCGAAGCTCCGGCGGCGGCCCGCCCAGCCGGCGCCGGGCGCTCGACCATCCAAATGTCCGCCCGCCATCCGCTTCCGGCTTGCCCTCGTACTCGTCCGCCATTGCGAAACTCCTCTCGCCTCGTCGTTCCTATGCGCTCTTCCGGAAGAGCGGGCGTAACCAGCCGAGGCCCCCGCCCTTCTTCTGCGTCTTCTGCCGGTTCCGCACGCCGGCAAGCGCCCGTGCGATCTCCTTGATTTCGCTCGCCGCCTTGCTGTTCGGCCGGCTCTGCACAATTGGCCGACCAAGTTGCGCCGCCTTCACCACTTCGTTGTCATGCGGGATGCGCCACCACAGCGGCGAATCCAACGTCCGCGCGACGTCCTGCTCGCGCACACCCGTATCCACTCCCGCCCGGTTCAACACCACCTTGATCCGCTCTTCGTCGTTCCCGAACCGCTCGTGCAGCATCTCCAGCGCGAGCACCGTGTCTTTGATGCTCGCCATGTCCAGCGTCGTGACCAGCAGGATCATCGTTCCCACTTCGATCGCTGCTGCCACGATTTCGTTGAAGGTCCCCGGCGTATCCAGCACCACGAAGTCGTGCGTCTGTGCCAACACATCGACGACATCCCGGATGTGCCGGGCACTCAGGTTTCGCCAGTCGCTCGGCCGCGTCGGCGCCGGCAGGATCCGCACCCCCGAGTCGTGCTGGACCAGGTAGTCCTTCAATGTCACCCGGTCCACGTTGTCCAGGTTGCGCGCAAGGTCCGCGATCGACCGCTCCACCGGGATGTCCATCGTGATCGCGACGTCGCCAAAGCGCGTGTCCATGTCCACGAGCGCCACCGTCTGGTGTGCTTCCATCGCCAGGGCCACGGAGAGGTTCGACGAAATCGTCGTCTTCCCGATGCCGCCCTTCGCGCCGAACACCGTCACGATCGTCCCCTGCGGGATCGGGTCGTCCAGCTCGCCGCGCCGCCGCATCCCCTCGCGCTCTTTCTTTTCGAGAACGCGAATGATCGACGACTCGAGCTCTGACGGGTCGAGCGGCTCCTGGAGGTAGTCCGACGCGCCGGACACCATCGATTGGCGCATCAGCCGGATGTTCGCCTCCGTCGAGAAGACCACGATCGGCAAGTCCGGCATCCCGTCGTTCAGCCGCGAAAGCGTCTGCACCGGCCGCACGAGCGGCTCCTCGATGCGCATCAGCACAACATCCGGCCGAAGCTGAAACGCCAGTGTGAACGCCTCCACGCCATACCCGGCGCTCGCGATGACCGCGAAACCCAGCATGCTCAGCATCTTCTGGATCTCCGCGCTGCTTTCGCGGTCCGGGTCCACCACGATGACCTGCGGTACCCTCGCCATGTCGTCCTCCACCGTTCCGTGCGGCCCCCACCCGGGCGTCGCAGAATCGGCGCCGCGCCGGTGACCAGACCGGCGCAACGCAATGCAGTTAGTTACCTTGTCGGAAACACTTCATCCAACGACCAGACCTGTTGCCCATCGATTGGCGCCGAATCGCCCTTCTGGCGGACGAGAATCCGGTACTGGCCCTGGCTGTCTTCCATCGCGTCGATAATGGCGACCTTGGCTGCCTGGTCTGGTGGCAACGCCAGCGTGATCGAGATCGCTCCCTGGTAGGTGTCGGCATCCTCGCCCGGGTTCCCCACCGGTGCGCTCGCGGCAATGACGTTATCCGCTCCTGCAGCCGCCGTGCTGCTCGGATCGCCCGAGCCCTCGGGCCCCGCCTGCACGTCGGTGTTCACCAACTTCTTCACCAGCGTCTGCGAGACAGCGAGCACCTCGATGTCCTGCGCGATCATCCCGGCCACCACGTCCGGCTTCTCCTCGCCGGTAAGCGGGTCCGTCTTCATGAGCGTTGTGATGCCCATGATGTCCACCCGGTCGCCCGGCTGCGGGAGGCCGCCGGTGATCCACGCCTCGTGCGGCACCTGCAGCGAAAGGGCACGCATTCCCGCCGGCACCTTGAACGCCAGCGTGTTCTGGCCCTCGTACGTCGTCACCTTCGCGTCGATGACCTGCTCGCCTGCGAACAGCGGCGTCGTCGCCACCTTGCCGATCACCTGGTCCATTTCGACCACGCGGCCGGGCAGCAGCGCGCCCCCAGGGATCGTCCGCGTCGTCAGCATGTCCGACGTGATCTTCTCGCCGGCTGCCACGTCCCGCGTCAGCACCACCACCGACTCCGCACCCGCAGTCGCCCCCAGCTGCTCGTCGAGACCGTCGTCACCGCTCTTCGCATTCAGGAATGCGAACATCAGTGCCGCGCTAAGGATGCCGAACACGAGCGCGAGCATGAGCACGCCCTTGTTCCGGCTCGAACCTGCCGCTGTCGTCGCCATTGATCGTGCCACGTGGATACTCCTCCCCTTGCTGTATCGACCGTCAGAGCCCCCGCCCAAAGGGGAGGGAGAGCCCTGGGGGGCCAAAAGGCGAAAGACCGGACCAGCCGGCCTTCGCCTTTCGCCGCCCCGGCGTCCTCGCTTATTGGGTCAGCGCGATGTGCGTCTCGTCGGCGATCGCGCGGAACGCGGCGTCGAGCTCCGCCGTCGTGGGCGAGAAGTAGTAGCTCCCGCCTCCGCGCCGGGCGATATCCCGCAGGAAGTCGCCATCCACGTCGTAGCCCAGCCCGATCGTGTAGATGAGCGTGTCGTCGCCGCCGATCGCGTTCGCCACCAACTCCGCATGCGAGACGGCCCGCGAGACGTTGTTCGCATTCGAGCTGCACGAACCGGAATAGCTGGACCAGCTATAACTGCTGCTCCCGCAATACTGGTTCGCGATCCCGTCCGTCAGCAGCACGATCACCCGGACCGCGTTGGGCCGCTTCCCGGGACCGTTCACGATGTTGCGGCCCTGGGCGAGCCCGTGCGCGATGTTCGTGTTCCCCTCCGGGAAGTCCAGGCCCGCGATCGCGTTCCGCACTGTGCCGAAGTTCGACGATAAGCCCAGGTTCGCGGCTGCTCGGGTCGAAAATTGCGCCACACCGATCTTGTCGTAGGCCGGGTTGAACAGCGTCGTGAAGTAGGTCGCCGCCGACATTGCCGGGTCGTACGGAAGGAACGGCCCGTCCGAAGCAGCCCTCGCCGCCCGGTCGCAGCCCACGCGATTCGCCCAGACCTCCGCCCCGGCAGGGTGCGCCATCTTCGAAGTCGAACCGCCGGTGAAGTTGTTCCGCTGGGCCCGTGTCACGTTCAGCGTCTTCCTGGCGCTGTCGATCGAATTGATCTTGAACAGCTCATACGACCCGCTCCCGTTGAGCCCCGAATGGATCGCGATGATCCCGCTTCGCCCGGAGATCGTCCGGCTGTAATACCGATCGCTGCTGCTGTAGCCAAAGTTCGCGTTGTTCGTCGAAGAGCTCGTGCTGTTGAAGATGGCGACACTATCGAGCTTGATGTCGATGGTGCTTCCACCGCCCGGCGCTATCGCTTCCGTGAGTCGCGGGAGCCGTCCGTCGAGCCCCGGGCTCATCAGCACGTTCTGCGCCGATTCCGCCTGGATGAACGTGTCGTAGCACATCGAACCAGAGATATCGAGCACCACCGCGATGTCCAGCACCTGCGCTTCCGCTCGACCGCTCGCTCCCACTCGCCAGCTTTCCAGGCCGACAAGACGCAAGAACCACGTTGGAATGTCCGCCGTGGCCTCCACCTTCACTGCCCTGTTCCCATCCGGGAACGTGACCGCGAAGTTCACGTTCTCCGCGTGCCGCTCGATGAAATCGTTGTTGTTCTGCCAGTATTGGCGCGCGTAATCGCCCGCTTCGCTCGTACCATTCGGCATGCTTTGTGCTGCCGCCAACGCTGCCGAGTCGACCGCCGCCTGGATCTGCGTCCGCGCCCAAACATAGCGCCCGACGTCGATGCTCAGGCCGACCAGCGCAAGAAATGCCACGAGCCCGCCAGCGAAGAGCACCAGAGCCTGCCCCCGCTCGTCCGAGCGGAGAAGCTCCCGTATTCGGTTCAACATGGGATTGCCCTTTGTCGCCGGGAGCAGCCGTGAGGTGAGGTGCTACTCCAGGCGCATCGATGAGGTTGCCGTGATTGTTGGCTCCGTTAGCGTTCCGCCGCTGACGAACCTCAAGATGTCCCCAATCGGCGTCACGTAACCAAAGTCGTATGCGATGCGGATCGTGACTTCTTCCCCGCGCCTCCCCTGGATGTTGTTGGGCGTGATACTCATTCGCCCCGGTTCCAGGGAACAATTGCTCGGGTAGCTGTCACAGAAGCTGTTGTAGATCTTGTCGTACACAGCCGGCTGATCCAGTTGGACCGCAGCCGCCCGCGCACCTTCGCGCGCCGCATTCGTGACGACCAACCACGTGTAGAAGCCGCGCCCAAAGTCGACAAGGGCGAACAGCATGAGCAAAAACATCGGCAGGACCATGGCAAATTCGACCAGCGACTGCCCGGCCTCCGTCTCCCGCCATTGCGTAAGGCGAGACCGAAGGTCCAGGCGGGGCCGAATCATCTTCCGAAGCGCTGTTGCCATGGGAACCCCTGCTGCGTCGATGCGTGAAATGAGAAAAGGGGCGCGCGTAAGTCTGTCGACTCACCGCGCCCCCTTTCTGTGCGTCCTGACTTACGGAGTCATCACGTTCGCAAGCGTGTTCAGGTGGCTGCTAATGTTGCCACCGAGGAGCTGCAGGGCACCGATCGCGACCACCGCGATAAGCGCAAGGATCAGGCCGTATTCAGCCAGGCCCTGGCCCTCTTCCTCGTTGCGGCGCGCCTGGACGGCGACGTACTTCTCGAGTGCCCAGTTGCGAATCTTCGACATGGTGTGCTTCCTACCTCTCGTTTTGGGGTCTTCCCCGGGTGATTGCCCCCACGGCGTAGGCTTCCCGTGTCTCCCCGGCCCTTCTTGAGCCATTCCCTCGCGTTGTCACCCTCGCGCCCGGTTCTCCATCCGGTTGCCAGTCGTCCCGCTTGGGTCGGGTTGCGCCACGTTAATGGAGCTATCAGCAAGTTCGGCCCTCGCACCGCCCGCTAAAGGGCTCCCGCCCGCTGTCACCGTTTTTCCACCCGCAGCACGGGCCGGGCACACAAACAAAACCCCCTCCCCACCGCAGTGGGAGAGGGGGCTTGGGGATGAGCGCCGATCGCGGGCAGCTAGCCCGCCATCTTCTCCTGCAGCCGCCGGTCCAATGCCGCGAGGAACTCCTCCGTCGTCAGCCACTCCTGCTGCGGGCCGATCAACATCGCCAGGTCCTTCGTCATCTCGCCGCCTTCCACCGCCTCCACGCAGACCTGCTCCAGCGTCTCCGCGAACCGCGTCACCTCCGGCGTGTTGTCCAGCTTGCCGCGATGCGCCAGGCCCCGCGTCCACGCGAAGATCGACGCGATCGGGTTCGTCGACGTCTTTTCGCCGCGCTGGTGCTGGCGGTAGTGCCGCGTCACCGTCCCGTGCGCCGCTTCCGCCTCCATCGTCTTGCCGTCCGGCGTCAGCAGCACAGAGGTCATCAGGCCAAGCGAGCCGAAGCCCTGCGCCACCGTGTCCGACTGCACATCACCGTCGTAGTTCTTGCACGCCCACACGATGCCGCCTTCCCACTTCAGGACCTGCGCCACCATGTCGTCGATGAGCCGGTGCTCGTAGGTGATGCCCTTCGCCGCGAACTCCTGCGCGAACTCCGCGTCGAACACTTCCTGGAAGATGTCCTTGAAGCGCCCGTCATAGGCCTTCAGAATCGTGTTCTTCGTCGAAAGGTAGAGCGGCCACTCCCGCTGCAGCGCGTACCGCATCGATGCGCGCGCGAAATCGCGGATCGAGTCGTCGTAGTTGAACATGCCCATCGCGACGCCACCGTCGGCACCGTACTTCGCGACTTCGTACGTCACCGGCTCACCACCGCCCTCCGGCGTGTAGGTGATGCTCACGGTGCCCGCGCCCGGGACGACGAAGTCCGTCGCCTTGTACTGGTCCCCGTGCGCATGGCGGCCGATGACGATCGGCTTCTTCCAGCCCGGCACCAACCGCGGGATGTTCGAACAGACGATCGGCTCCCGGAAGACAACGCCGCCAAGGATGTTCCGAATCGTTCCGTTGGGCGACTTCCACATCTGCTTCAGGTTGAACTCTTCGACGCGCGCCTCATCCGGCGTGATGGTCGCGCACTTCACGCCCACGCCGTGCTTCTTGATCGCGTTTGCCGCATCGATCGTCACCTGGTCGTTCGTCGCGTCCCGGTGTTCGATGCCCAGGTCGTAGTAGTCCAGCTGGATATCGAGGTACGGCAGGATGAGCCGGTCCTTGATGAACTGCCAGATGATCCGTGTCATCTCGTCCCCGTCGAGCTCGACGACCGGGTTCACCACCTTGATTTTCGCCATTCAGTTTTCCTTCCAAGCGCGCCTCTTCGCGCGTGTGTTCGTTTTCATTCTCCCCTCTCCCACCCCAGTGGGAGAGGGGCCAGAGGTGAGGGGCTTCCACCACAGTGGGAGCGGGGCCGGGGGTGAGGTCCCCCACCGCGATGGGAGAGGGGCGGGGGTGAGGCCCCCACCGCATGGGAGCGGGGGCCGGGGCCGAGGCCCCCACTGTGGTAGGAACAGGCAGCCGGAGGGCTACTGCGCAACCAGCTGCCGCAGCACGTACTGCAAGATGCCGCCGTGCCGGTAGTAGTCCAACTCCACCGGTGTGTCGATTCGCACCACTGCCTGGAACGTCTTCGTCGAGCCATCGTCCCCTGTCGCCGTTACCGTCACGGTCTTGCCCGGCGCGAGGTCCTCGGCGATACCACTAATCGCGAACGACTCACGCCCGGTCAGGCCCAGCGACTCGCGCGTCTCGCCCGCCCGGTACTGCAGCGGCAGCACGCCCATGCCAACGAGGTTGCTGCGGTGGATGCGCTCGTACGACTCCGCGATAACCGCGCGGATGCCCAGCAGCATCGGACCCTTCGCCGCCCAGTCGCGCGACGACCCGCTGCCGTACTCCTTGCCCGCCAGCACGAGCGTGGGCACTCCCTCCGACTTGTACCGCTCCGCTGCGTCGAAGATGCTCATCTGCTCGTTGCACGGAACGTGCTGCGTGAGCCCACCTTCCGTGCCCGGCGCCATCTGGTTGCGAAGCCGGATGTTCGCGAACGTGCCCCGCATCATCACTTCGTGGTTGCCGCGCCGCGACCCATACGAGTTGAAGTCGGCCCGTTCAATGCCCCGCTCAATCAGGTACTGGCCGGCGGCCGAAGTCGCACTGATGTTCCCCGCCGGCGAGATGTGGTCCGTCGTCACCGAGTCGGCCACCATCACCAGCACCCGCGCGCCGTTGATGTCCTGCAGCGGCGCTGGCTCGCGCGTCATGTCGTCGAAGTACGGTGGATTCTTGACGTACGTCGACTGCGGGTCCCACGCATACAGTTCGCCACTCGGCACGTCCAGCGCCCGCCAGGTTTCATCACCCTCGAAGACCGCGCCGTACTGCTGCCGGAACATCTCCGACCGCACCGAGTTCTGGATCGCCTCGGAGATCTCCTGTTGCGTCGGCCAGATGTCGCGCAGGAACACCGGCTGCCCGTCCTGGTCCTGGCCCACCGGTTCCGTCGCGAAGTCGATGTCCATCGTCCCCGCGAGCGCATAGGCCACCACCAGCGGCGGCGACGCAAGGTAGTTTGCCCGCACATCCGGGTTGATGCGGCCCTCGAAGTTGCGGTTGCCCGACAGTACCGCCACGGCCACCAGGTTCGAGTCATGCACCGCCGCACTGATCGGCTCGGCTACCGGTCCCGAGTTCCCGATGCACGTCGTGCAGCCGTAGCCCACGGTCTGGAACCCGAGCGCATCGAGATACGGGGCCACTCCGGCTTCCTCAAGGTAGTCGGTCACCACCTTGGAGCCGGGCGCCAGGCTCGACTTCACCCATGGCTTCCGCTGGAGGCCGCGTTCCACTGCCTTCTTCGCCAGCAGCCCGGCGCCGAGCATCACTTCCGGGTTCGACGTGTTCGTGCAGCTCGTGATCGCCGCGATGATCACCGACCCGTGCCCGAGGTCAAAGGAGTGACCGTTCTCCTGCACCTTCGTCCGGGCGGTCAACGAGCCCAGCCCATCTGCGCCACGGTCCGGCTCTTCGCCCGTGAGCCAGCCCTCGACCTTCACCGTGTCCCAATCGGTGCTCTCGTCGACCATGCTCGCCAGGCTCCGCCGCCACTCCGTCTTCGAAGCCGCAAGCGGCACGCGGTCCTGTGGCCGCCTCGGCCCCGCAATCGATGGCTTCACATCCGCAAGGTCCAGCTCAAGCGTGTCGGAGAACAGCGGGTCTGGCGTGTCGTCCGTCCGGAACAGCCCCTGCGCCTTGCAGTACCGCTCGACCAGCTCGACAGACTCCTCGCTTCGGCCCGTGAAGCGCAAGTAGCGCAGCGTCTCTGCGTCCACCGGGAAGAAGCCCATCGTCGCGCCGTATTCCGGTGACATGTTCCCGATGGTCGCCCGCGTCGCCAGCGGCAGCGACGCAAGCCCCCGCCCATAGAACTCGACGAACTTCCCGACGACGCCCTTCTCCCGCAGCATCTGGGTCACCGTGAGCACGAGGTCGGTACCGGTCGCCCCTTCCGGGAGCTGTCCGGTGATCTTGAAGCCGACCACTTCGGGGATGAGCATCGAAACCGGTTGGCCAAGCATCGCGGCCTCCGCCTCGATCCCGCCTACGCCCCAGCCGAGCACGCCGAGCCCGTTGATCATCGTCGTGTGAGAGTCCGTCCCTACGAGCGTGTCCGGGTATGCGATACGCTTCCCATCCTCATCCTTCTGGAACACAACGCTCGCGAGATACTCGAGGTTCACCTGGTGGACGATACCCGTCCCTGGCGGCACCACCCGGAAGTTGTTGAACGCCTGCTGACCCCAGCGAAGGAACGCGTACCGTTCCCGGTTCCGCTGGAATTCCAACTCCACGTTCCGCCGGAACGACTCGCTCGAGCCGAAGCTGTCCACCTGCACCGAGTGGTCGATGACCAGGTCGACAGGCTGCAGCGGGTTGATCCGCTTCGGGTCCCCGCCCATGCGGCGGATCGCGTCGCG
>JALOAP010000052.1 GCA_023228745.1 Dehalococcoidia bacterium
AATCCAGGCAACGGTGCTCGCGGCGTCGCCGCTCACTTCGAACACGGGGAAGAAGCGCGCCACAAGATAGACACCGGCGGCGACCATGGTGGCGGCATGGATGAGGGCCGAGACGGGTGTCGGGCCCTCCATGGCGTCGGGGAGCCAGGTGTTCAGCGGGAACTGCGCGGACTTGCCGACTGCCCCGGCGAAGACGCCGAGCGCGAACCAGGTGATCACCCAATCGGGGATGTCGCCCGCGAGGGCGATGGCCTGGATCTCGGCGACGTCGAAGGTGCCGGTGCGGGTCCAGATAAGCAGCATGGCGGCGAGCAGGCCGAGGTCGCCGATGCGGGTCATGATGAACGCCTTCTTGGCCGCCGCGGCAGCGCTCGGCTTGTGGAACCAGAAGCCGATGAGCAGGTAGGAACAGAGGCCCACGAGCTCCCAGAAGATGAAGATCATGAAGAGGTTGTCGGCGAGGACGAGCCCGAGCATCGACATCGTGAACAGGCACATGTGGGCGAAGTACCGCCCAAAGCCGGGGTCGCCGGCCATGTACCCGATGGAGTAGATCTGCACCAGGAAGGCCACCGTCGTGACGACCACCAGCATCACGGCAGTGAGCCCGTCGACGCGCACGCCCAGGTTCACGACGAGGTCGCCCGCGCGGTACCACTCGTGGGTGTATTGCGCGATGCCGCCATCGGCGTCGATCACGTTGAACAGGGTCCAGTAGCTGAGGGCCATGGCAACGCCGACGCCCAGCGCGGCGAGCCAGCCGGCGACCTGCGGGAGCTTCCGTGCGTAGATCACGAGGAGGCCCCACGTCACCAGTGGCGCGGCGATGATGGCCCAGAGCACCCACTCATCGATGGTGGGCGTCCCGGCAGTCGACTGGGCGGCGAGGAATGGCATCGGCTAGATCTTCCTCAGGATTTCGCGCGCTACATGGGCTTTGCCGGTCGGCACGTAGAGTGTGCGTGGTTCGTGCATAGACACCTTTTCGCCCCGGCCGACCGGCGGGATGACGCGGATAGAGAGGGCCTCAGCAGCGAACAATTCGCGCCAGGTCTCCGCCGCATAGGCGTTTCGCACCGTCATGAATTCGACCCACATGGCTACGACTTCAACAAGTTGATTTGGTCGACGTCGATGGTGTCCCGGTTCCGGTACACCGACACCGCAAGCGCAAGGGCAACCGCGGCTTCGGCCGCGGCGACCGTGAGAACGAACACGACAAACGTGTGTCCGGTAATAGGCCGTTCGCTCACGCTAAAGCGAGAGAAGGAGATGAGCGTGAGGTTCACGGCGTTGAGCATGAGTTCGACGCCCATGAGCACGCCGATGGCGTTGCGCTTGCTGAGCGCGACCATGAGCCCCACGGCAAAGAGGAGCGCCCCAACCGTCAGAAAGTGTTCGATGTCGACACTCATGCGAGCGCGTCCTCCGCTTCTTCCTCAGGCGTGCGTACCAGCATGATTGCGCCCACGAGGGCGGCGGTCAGCAACACCGAAGCGATTTCGAACGGGACAACCCAGGTGCCGACGAGGGCCTCGCCGAGCTGGTTGGCGGCCAGACTCGGGTCCTCCTGCACAACCTCCCAGTCCGTGTCGTGGATGACAAAGAGGAACACGGCCGCGAGCGAGATCGCGAGCAGCGTGGCCGGGAGCGCGAATTTGGTTTCGCTATTCCCGCGGCCGGCCCGCGGCGTGAGGAGGATGGCGAACAGGATGAGCACCGCGATGGCACCGACGTAGATGATGATCTGGGCCATCGCCAGGAAGGCCGCTGAGAGGAGCACGAAGAACCCGGCGATGCCGATGAACGTCACAATCAGGAACAGGACTGCGTGAAGGAGGTTCCGGCTCACCATGACACCGCCAGCGGCGATGAGGGTGAGCGCGGCAAGGACCCAGAACGCGATGGTGACCCCAACACCTTCCATCTAGCGACCCTCCCCGCGTGCGGGCGCCACGGGCACGTAGCCGCCGGCTTCTTGCACCATGCGCGGACGCGTCTGGGTGCGTTCCGGGCGGTAGCCGAGCAGCCGCGCCCAGCCGAGGATGAGCAGGCCAGCGAAGATGATGTTGGCAATGGCGAAGAGGTAGATAAAGGGCTTATCGCCGTCGAACGCGTCGGTCCAGAGGATGCGCTCGGTGCAGATGATGAGCAGGTTGAACAGCGCGAGTGGCAGCATGTACTTCCACGCGAACGACATGAGCTGGTCGATGCGGAGGCGGGGCAAGGTGCCGCGCGTCCAGATGAAGAGGAAGTAGAACGCCCAGACTTTCACGACGAAAATCATCCACGCGGGCACCCACTCCTCGAGGCCGAAGAGCGTCCAGCCGCCGAAGAACACGGTCACGCCGAAGGCGGCTGCCCCCAGGGCGTAGCCGATGTCCATGCCGTAGAAGAGGCCCCACTTCATGCCGGAGTACTCGGTCAGGTAGCCCGCCACAATTTCTGACTCCGCTTCGGCGATGTCGGTGGGCGTCCGGTTTAGCTCTGCGCTGACGGCGATGAAGTAGATGATCATCGCGAGGGGTTGCACGGCGAAGAGCCAGATATCGAACCGGTCCTGCCAGAAGACCATCTCCTGGAGGCTCAACGTCTCGGTCAGGACGACGACACCGAGCAGCGAGAGCACGAGCGGGATCTCGTAGCTGATGGCCATAGCGACGATGCGCATAGCGCCGAAGAGACTGTACTTGTTGTTGTGACTCCAACCGGCCATGAAGGATGCGAGCACCGGGAGGCTGGAAATCGCAAGGAAGTACACCAGCGCGACCGGGATGTCGGCGAAGATCATGTTCGGTCCGAAGGGGATCACGGCCCACATGAGCACTGCTGGCATCACGAAGAGGACCGGAGCCATGTACATCACGAGGCGGTCCGCCGCCACCGGGGTAAGCGACTCCTTGGTCAGCAGCTTCAGGGCGTCGGCGATGGGCTGTAGCACGCCGTAGGGACCGACGCGGTTCGGGCCGTAGCGGGATTGGATGCGCCCGATGAGCTTTCGTTCGCCGAGCACGCCGACGAAGAGCTGCGAGGGCAACACGAAGATTAAGAACGCGGCCACGAAGCCGATGAGCGCAGCAGCGACGTAGACCACTCCCTGGGGCGCAATCTTGTCGAGCCCGTCGAGGATAGCGCTCGAGAGGTTTGAAAGGTCGCGCAGGTCATACCAGTTGTCAGTGGCGAGGAATTGCACCCTCATTAGCGGTCAATCTCCCCCACCACGATGTCGACGGAGCCCAGCGCCACGATCGCGTCGGCGACGCTCCCACCTACCGTCATTTCCTTGAGGACCGAGAGGTTAATGAGCGACGGCGGCCGGATGTGGAAGCGGTAGGGCGAGGGACCTTCATCGCTCACCACGTAGTAGCCGAGTTCGCCACGCGGGCCTTCGACGCGGGCGTAAGCCTCTCCCTTGGGGGGGCGAAGCGCAAGCGGCACCTGCGTGCTGTGGGGCCCGCCGGGCAGGCCGTCGAGGGCCTGCTCAATGATCTTCACGGACTGGCGAAGCTCCTCGACGCGAACGATGAACCGGTCGTACGAGTCGCCCTGGTAACCGATGGGAATGGCGAAGTCGTACTTTTCGTACCCGCAGTAGGGGTCGGCCTTGCGCAGGTCCCAGGCGATGCCGCTGCCGCGCAGCATGGGGCCGGCGAGGCTGGCATTTACGGCCAGGTCGGGCGGGATGACGGCGACGTTTTTCGTCCGCGCGAGGAAGATTTCGTTACCAGATAGGAGCCCTTCGAGTTCGTCAATGAACCCGGGCAGTGTCTTGATCAGCTTCCGGGTCGCCGGCTCGAAGTCCTTCGGAATATCGAAGGCGACGCCCCCGATGCGCATGTAGTTGCAGGTGAGGCGGGCGCCGGACGTCATCTCGAACAGGTCGAGGACCTTTTCGCGCTCGCGGAGACACCACATCACAGGCGTCTGCCAGGCGCCGGTGTCGTTCGTGAAGGCGCCGAGGGCCATGAAGTGACTGGCGATGCGCTGCAGCTCGGCCATGATGACGCGAATCGCCTGACCGCGTTCCGGGACGTCGATCCCGGCAAGCTTTTCGACCGCAAGGCAGTAGCCGAGGTTGTTCGACATGCTGCTGAGGTAGTCGGTGCGGTCCGTGAAGGGGATGTTCTGGGTGTAGGTGCGCTCCTCCGCGAGCTTTTCCATCGAGCGGTGGAGGTAGCCGATCACCATCTCGGCGTCGACGACCTGTTCGCCGTCCACCGTGACCTTCATGCGGAAGACGCCGTGGGTCGACGGGTGCTGTGGGCCGATGTTGATGACGAACGGCTCACTCTTAATGGGGCTGGTCACTCTTCGTACCTCCTCACTGGAGGCTCCTGGCGCCGCGCGACGCCGGTGAATTCGTTTAGGCCGGGCTGAAGGCCGCCGGGCATGGAGAGCCAATCCTTGCGGAGGGGCCAGCCCGGGAAGCCATCCCAGAGCAGCATCCGGACGAGGTTGGGGTGACCTTCGAAGCGGATGCCGAACATGTCGTAGGTCTCGTTCTCCTGGATCCAGGCGCCATGCCAAACCGGCACGACGCTTGGGAGGACCGGCTCGTCGCGCTCCGCAGTTTCACACTTGAAGAGCCCGATCTGGTTCTTATCGAACGAGTGAATGTGATAGACAACTTCGAAGCGGTCCCAGTAGTCGGAACCGCAAAGGTTCGCGAGGTACTTGAAGTCGGTCTCTGCGTCGTCGCGGAGGGCGGTGAAGGTCTGGACGAGGGTCTCGGGCTTGAGGTAGCACGCGTTGGAAGTGATGCGGGCCACCGAGCCGGGAACGAGCCGCTCGGCGGCGGCCGCAAGTTCTTCGCCACTCCATTCCCGTGTCATCGCTTACCGCCACTCCAGGGCACGCTTGCGCCACGCATAGATACCACCGATGACGAACGTGCCGATGAACAGCAGGCCCTTGCCATAGGCAGCCCAACCGATTTCGTCGAACACGAGCGCCCACGGGAAGAGGAAGACGATTTCGACATCGAACAGGACAAACAACAGTGCGATGTAGTAGAAGCGGAAGTTGAACTGGACAAGGCTCGGGCCTTCAGTCCGGAGGCCACACTCATAGGTGTCGGCTTTTACCGGGTTCTCTGAGGCGTCGGGGCGGACATTGATGAACTTGAACGCCCACGACGTAACGAGCGCTCCCATCGGGAACACGAGCGCGATAATCACCAGGATGCCGATATGGCCGTATTCGTAAAGCACCGGGAACCCGTTTGTGAAATTCGTCCCTAACCGCGCAGAACTATAGCACGGGGTATAGGTGCGGCAAAGGCGCGCCGGGCGCCTCCGCCTCCGCCCAACATGCCTTCCAGCGCACCCTACCCTAGCATGAACCCATGCCTAACCGCCGCATCACCGTCGAACGAAACCGCCTCCGCTTCGCTGCAGCCCATATGGCCACCTTCCGAGGCGACTGCGAGCCCCTCCACGGCCACAACTATGACGTCATCATCGAGCTCGAAGGCGAGCTGACGGGGGATGCCTGGATCTGGGACTTCGGCGAGGTGAAGCGGATCACGAAGGAGATCGTGGACCCCCTCGATCACAAGTTCCTCCTTCAGCGGGAAAGCAAACTGCTGGATATGAAGGAGCACGAAGACGAATGGGAGATCGGTTGGCTGGAGCGCAAGTACCGGTTCCCCAAAAATGACGTCTTCCCGCTACCGCTGGACAACACGACCTCGGAGCGGATCGCCGAGTGGGTGGCGGGACAGCTCGCGAAGGCGCTCCAAGCCCAGGGCGCGACAAGCATTCGGAAAATCACAGTTGGGATCGAGGAGATGCCGGGGCAGACCGGCTGGTATACTGTCGATTTGGACGCGAGCGTCAGCAGGTAGCTGGTGCTCGCAGGGAGGCCGGAGGTCCTGATGCAATTGGACTGGGACAAGGCGATCAATGAGATCCTCGCCGCGAAGATGTCGTGCCAGGCGTGTGGCACGCTCGGTGACGAGATGATCGTGGGGTACACCCGCAACCCCGATGCGGCGGAGTTTGCTCAGCGCTGCCGCGACTGTGTCGATAAGTCCGACTGCGATGCACGGAAGCTCGTTGTCGTGTGCGAGGCATGTGCGCGGCGCTATCGTGTGAACGGCGAGCTCGTCGATGAAACGGGCATGATGACCATCATGCTGGATGAGTGCCGTCACAACCTCGAAGAGTCGATCGACTACCTCACCACCTACTGGAAAGAGGACACGGACATCGATTTCGACGAGATGCAGAAGGGCCTGGACGAAGTGGACCCCGAGCTCTTCCGGGAAGAGGACAGCTGGCGGATGCGGCTCGAGGAGGAGTACCTGCAGCTACACCGCTGGTTCCGCGAGCATCGCAAGCCGATCCCCGACCCGGCCTGGCGCAGCCAGTACGTCGAGGACGTCATCGGGCTGGGTTACACGACACTGCTTGGCGACTGATTCTCTGAACCAGAACGGAGACGCGCAGAGGACCGGGACTGCCGGTCCTCTCGCTTTGTCAGTGATGCTGGCGCGTGGCATCGTTAGAGGTAGCGGCCGCGGAGCGGCACGATGCCGAGTGGTGTAACGGTAGCACACGGGCCTTTGGAGCCTATAGTCGGGGTTCGAATCCCTGCTCGGCAGCCAGCAGAAACGCGCTTCAGATTTCTTTCCCTTCGCACGCGCTCAAGGTGTCCCAGGAACACGGTCCGAGGCTCGGCAACTCCTGCTTGCCCGCTTTCATACGGAGATACCGAACGTGGAGCTGCGCCGCCACGATGTGGATAATTTGAGATGGAACTGTTGTGTTCGCAACAGTTATCGGGGAGACGAGAGGCAGCGGCGCAGGTAGGGTGGCGCTCATGCAAGAGCAGGAGCGCGATGTCGCGGCTCTCCGTGCGAACCAGATGGAGGTGCTCGCCGCCCTCAGCCGGCTGGCTCGCCGGACCACCAGCTTCCAGGACTTCCTCGAGTCGGTCGTAACGGATGTGCGAACTGTCTTCGACGTGGAGTACTGCAAAGTGCTCGAACTGCTCCCCGACGACAAGGAGCTGCTGCTTCGCGCCGGCGCGGGGTGGCTCCCCGGCCTTGTCGGAATCGAGACAGTGGAGACGGACTGGCATTCGCAGGCGGGCTACACGCTGCTGAAGAAGCGCCCGGTGATCGTCGAGGACTTGAACCGCGAACGCCGCTTCAACGGCCCCGCGCTGCTTCACCTGCACCGGGTCGTGAGCGGGCTGAGCGTCGTCATCCACGGGCTGGAACGGCCGTATGGCGTGCTCGGTGTGCACAGCACGAGGCTCGTCCCGTTCGATGAGACGGACGGGAAGTTTGCCAGCGTCGTAGCCGAGATCATTTCGGGGACGGCGGAGCGATTCGGTGCAGGAGGGATGGGCCGGCACTCGGAGGCAGTGGGCTAGCCACTCACCGAGCGTCTGACGGCTACCCCGTCCTACAGGCTGAAGCCGCGGGTGGCGCCGGCGGTAGCATCACCCTCCGCCGGGGGAAGCTGCACTTCGAGCATCCCATCGACAACGCGGACGGGGTAGCTCGCCACCGGCCGCGTCGCGGGCAACGCGCGCACCTGGCCCGTCTTCATATCGAAGCGGGCGCCATGCCGAGGACATTCGATGAGACAGCCCCAAAGCTTTCCTTCGCCAAGGGGACCATCATCGTGGGTGCAGCGATCTTCGATCGCGTGGTAGTCGCCGTCGCAGTTCGCCACCACCAGCCCATGGCCGTCCACCTTGTAGTTCTTTGTCTGGCCGAGAGAGATGTCGGCTGCGGGGCCGAGCTGGTGGAAAGTGCCATTCGGATCGCTCACTGATGCCTCCGAGCTGTTGGTACTTCATCCACCATCCGACTTCTGCGCGACAGTGGCAACGTAGGAGGGGAGCGGTGCGGGTAGGATAGCTGTCATGAGCCGCATCCTCCTCGGCACGGCCTCGTGGGCAGACAAGCCGCTGATCGAGTCGGGGAAGTTCTACCCGGAAGGCATGACGTCGCCGGAGGAGCGGCTGCGCTACTACGCGACGCGCTTTCCGCTGGTGGAAGCGGACACGACCTATTACGGCCTGCCGCGGCAGGACATGGTGGCGAAGTGGGTGAAGCGCACGCCGCCTGGATTTGTGTTCGATGTGAAGGCGTATTCGCTCTTCACGGAGCACCCGGCGCCGGTGGCACGGCTTCCGAAGGAGATCCGCGAACAGCTCCCGGCGGCACTCGCCAGGCGAAAGAACCTCTACCGGAAGGACACTCCCGGGGAGATCCTGGACCTTGCCTGGGCGACCTTTGTCGATGCGCTGATGCCGCTCCACGAGGCACAGAAGCTGGGGGTCGTGGTCTTCCAGTTCCCGAAGTGGGTGTTCCCCAACTCGCGTACCAACCGCTACCTGGAGGACGTCCGGTCGCGCCTGGGGCGGTTCCACGGCGCAGTCGAGTTCCGAAACGAGACATGGATGCGCGGACACCAAAGCGAGCTCACGCTGGGGCTGCTCGGCGACCTTGGGCTCAGCTACATCTGCGTCGACGAACCACAGGGGTTCAAGTCGTCCGTGCCGCCGGTCGCCGCTGCGACGGCGTCCCCCGGCTTCGTCCGGTTTCACGGGCGCAACGCCGAGACGTGGGAAGCGCAGACACGGACATCGGCGGAGCGATTCGATTACTGGTACAAACCGGGAGAACTGGACGAATGGGTGCCGAAGATCATGCGGCTCGCGGAACAGGTGCCCGAGGTGCACCTCGTGATGAACACGAACAACTACGACCAGGGACCCGCCAACCTGGAACTGCTGGCGGGGCGGCTGGAAGCGGCGGGAGTGCGAATCGCGCAACCCCCGGCCGAAAGATCGAACGGGGAACGCCAATAGCGGCGGAAGTCGCTTGCCGAGTTTCTGTGTCGCGCCTACTGTCCAGACATGAGCGCACCAGAAGAGCACCTGCGCCGCTGGCAAGCTGCCGGCCTGCTGGATGAGGCGACCGCGGCTCGGCTGCGGGAGTTCGAATCGGCACGCCACGAACGCACGGCCGATGAGCGCCCAGGCATCCTCGAAGCCGTGGTCTACCTGGGCGTGGCGATCGCCGCGGTCGGCGTGGCCATTCTGGTCGGCTCGGCCTGGGGCGATTTGCAGGACTGGGCGAGGATCGCTGTCGTCGGCGTGCCGGCAGTGCTGGCGCTGTTGGCCGGGCAAGCGCTCCGCTCGATCGGGCGGCCGGATATGGTCCGCGGCGGGCATGTGGCGTGGCTCCTCGCGGAGGCGCTGCTTTCAGGGACAGCAGCAGTGGCTGCCGACAGCGCCGGCTGGAGCGAAGACGACGTGGCGCTGGCCGCCGCGATCGTGGCGGCGACCTCGGCCACGGCACTCTGGCTGCTGGCCCCGAGCCATGTGCAGGTTTTCGGTGTAGGTGCTGGCCTGTTTCTCCTTTCGATGATGCTGGGGACGATCCCGGACGAGTACACGCCACTGGTGGCCGGCCTGGTGGCGGCGGCGTTTGGCGCCGCGTTGCTCGCCCTCACCGAACTGAACTGGTTCCGGCCAACCTGGTCGGCGCAACCGGTTGCCGCCCTTCTGCTGGCGTGGGGCGTCTTCTTCGGAAGCTTCGACGACCCCTGGGCTGAGGCAGTCGCGTTCATCGCAGCGGCAGCGCTGGTTGTACTCAGCATTGGGCGCGGGGTGTTTGTCTACATGGTGCTCGGGCTCGCCCTGGGCTTCGGGGCGCTGGTGCGTGCAATCGCGATGCATGTCGATGACCCAACGGCCGCCTCGCTGGCGCTCATTATGGTGGGCGCCCTGCTGGTGGGGAGCGTCATCCTGCTGGCGCGGCACAAGCCCTGGCGCGAAGGACCGCTTCCCGCGTGAAAGAACGACTCCTCGTCGCCGCCGTGCTGGCCGCAATCCTCGGGGTGGCCCTGCTGGCGCTCGTGGTGTTCCGCTTCGGCCGTCACGACCCTTCGCCGCCGTCGCTGCGTGATGAGCCGGCGATGGACATACCCGGGCAAGTGCTCTTTGTGGACGACGAGGGATGCGTCGTCCAGGCGGCGGCATCGGGCGCGAGATTCGAGGAGCTGTACTGCGGCGGATGGGTGAGCTGGGTGTCCTGGATCGACGAAGATACCGTCGCCTTCAGCGAGTACAGGGGAGAGCCAACCGCGGGGCGCAGCGAGCTGCGGCTCTCAACGGGCGAAGTCGAGCACACCGCCAACCCCACGCAATTCAAGATGGAAGTGCCGGAGTCAGTGAACGGCGAACTCGCGCAGGTCGAGTACTCGGGCGAGGTGTATATCCGCTCGGGCGGGGAGCGCCGGGAGATTGCTGATTTCGATGTGCCCGAGGGCCGGCCGCCTGTGTTCGTGACGTGGTCACCGGACGGAGAGTGGATGCTGCTGCAGTACACCCCACCGAAGGGGCAGGGGAGCGAACTCTGGGTGCTGAGCCGTGACGGGAGCGTCAGTGGCACACTTGCCACGGGCGTGCAGGGCTGGGGGCCGCAGACCGTATCGTGGTGGATAGATGGGCGGGGCTACCTGCCCGAGCTGTTCGCGCAGATCGGCAGGTAGCCCGCCATGTGGTGCGCTTAGCTTGCGCCTTGCTTCACCAGGTGGTCGCCAAACTCATCCCGCAGCTTGAGCTTCTGGAACTTGCCCACAGAGGTCTTCGGGATCTCATCGAGGACGATGACATCATCCGGTAGCCACCACTTGGCGAAGTTTGGCTCGAGGTGCTTCACGAGCTCCTCCTTCGTGGCGGATTGACCCGGCTTGAACACCACCGCGGCGAGCGGCCGCTCGTCCCACTTCGGGTGGCGGGCGGCGAAGACCGCAGCCTCCATCACGGCCGGGTGGGCCATCAGCGCGTTCTCCAGCGCGACCGTGCTGATCCACTCGCCCCCGGACTTGATCACGTCCTTGGCGCGGTCCGTGATCGTCACGTAGCCCTCCGGGTTAATAGTGACGATATCGCCGGTCTTGAACCAGCCATCGGCAGTGAAGCGGTCGAGCTGTTCGTCGTTGTCGTAGTAGCTCGCGGCGATCCAGGGGCCGCGCACCTCCAGTTCGCCCATGGTTTCGCCGTCCCACGGCAGGACTTCGCCCTCGTCGCCAACGATGCGGGTCTCGACGAAGGGGAGGGCATAGCCCTGGGTCGCCTTAACGGCGAGCTTCCGCTCATCGCTCCAGTCATCCATGTGGCGCTTGGTGCGAGCGAGGGTGCCCACCGGGTTGGTTTCGGTCATTCCCCAGGCGTGAGTGACGCTGAGGCCGTGACGCTTGCGGAAGCCATCGATCATGGCTGGCGGCGCCGCGGAACCACCGATGGCCATCTGCCGCAGCGCGGAGAGGTCCCAGCGGCCGGGGTTTTGGTCGAGCAGTGCAAGGATGCCGTTCCAGATGGTGGGCACCCCGCCAGCGAGCGTCACCTTCTCCTGGGCCATGAGGTCGAGCAGGGTCTCGGGCTGGAGGTTTGAGCCGGGGAAGACGACGCTCGCGCCGACCAGCAGGGCAGCGTAAGGCAGTCCCCACGCGTTGGCATGGAACATGGGGACGACCGGCAGGATCCGGTCGCGTTCGCCGACGGCCATGCTGTCGGGGAGGCAGACGGCGAAGCTATGCAGCACGTTCGAGCGGTGGCTGTAGACGACTCCCTTGGGGTGGCCGGTGGTGCCCGAGGTGTAGCACATCGCGGCCCCAGCCTTCTCATCGATCTGGGGGTAGTCGAACTCCTCCGGCTCGTCCTTGATCAGCTCCTCGTAGTCGAGGTAGCCCTCGGGCGTGGGGCCATCGTCGGGCAGGACGACG
>JALOAP010000217.1 GCA_023228745.1 Dehalococcoidia bacterium
CCGCCAGCCCTAGGTAGGGGCAGACGTTTGCTATCTCGTCCTGGCCCGCTGGAAACGTCACGTTGTCTCCCGTCGCTGGTCGGCTGTCACCGTTTGGCATGGTGCCACGCGCCGCCCACCCGGGCAACGACGAGGGAATGGTTCGGTTTGGGCGCGGCTCATTGCGCGTCGAACTGGACGCGCTGGAGCTGCCCACCGGCGAACACGTAGCCCAGCCCCTCGTGCATGCTGAGGGCCGCGATCCCCGCGAAGCTCTTGTGCCGATACTGGTGGTCGAAGGCGCCGTCGGAGCGGAAGACGACGATCCGGTCGTTTGGTGCGTCCACAATCGCGATATCGCCGTTCTTGCCGAAGCGGTTCGGCTGCCGCGCCTCCACCAGCCGCTCATCGATGCCCGCCTCGGAGAGGACGAGCGAGAGTTGGTTGACGAACAGGTGCAGCGTGCCGTCGGCGTCGGAAGTCACGATTTCGCCGTCGACGAACATCCGCCGCGCAGCCGCGAGGTCCGGCGTTTCGAGTGCCGTCTCCGGCGCGGCGCCATACCCGCTGCCCGTGGGGACGAAGCGCCAGATCACGGCCGCGGCCGCGTCGAGCACGTAGAGGTCGCCGCTGTAGAGCGCGAGGTCGGTTGGCGTGAGGGCCTTCGGCGCGGCGAAATCGAGCTGCCGCGCTTCGCCTTCGGCGTTGATCGCCCAGAGCGCCTTGTTCGCGTCGATGACCAGCAGACTGGCGCTGCCCGCTGCTTCACCATAGGCGATTGCGAGCGGCTGTCCGCGGCCTGCTTCCCGGTCCTCGCCAAAGATCACCCGCCGCTCGGCGGTGCTGATGCTGATGTCGATCACCTGGCTGGAGGCGCTATCGAGGATGTAGGCGTGGTCGCCGCCGACCACGAGGCGTGCCGCGGCGACCGGCTTTTCGCCGAACTGTTCGAGGCTGGCGACCGTTTCCACGGAAGCCGGCTCCCGCACCGCATCCATGAGCTGCAGCGCTGCGGCCACCTCGCCGATGAGCGGTTCCGCTTCAGGGCCGCTGGCGGTCGTATCGCGGGCTTCCAGCAGGAGCGCGCGCGCTTCGCGGTACTCCGCTCGCTGCGCAGCGGGGTCCGGGTTGGCGCGTGCCGTGGCGATGTGGCGCTGGGCCTCGCTGATAAGCGACGCGTACTTCCCTTCGCCCTGGTCTTCGAGCATGCCCGGCACGACCAGGAATCCGACCAGCGTGAGCAGGATGCCAAGCCCCACGAGGATCACGAGCCAGGTCGGTGGTTGTTGCGCAATCGGCACGTGGCGGCGCTTGGAAAGCGCCCCTCCGCCCTTCCAGCGCCCGCCCATCGAGGGGCGGAGGCGGACAAGCGGCGCACCACTCTGGAGGCTCGCTTCGTTGTCTACGGCGATGGTCTCGGCCATGGGGCCGGCGACGCTGTTGCGCGCGCGGAAGTCTTCGGCTAGGTCGTCGGCGCGCGGGACGTCCTCCAGCACGGGTTCTGGCCGTGGAGGCGGCTCTCCGCGGGAGAGGCTCCGCGTGAAGCTATCCCGGCGGTGACGGCGGCGCGCATCGTTCGTCGCGCCATCGAAGCTGGCCGGGCCGTGCCCTGCGAGCCGGTAACCGCCGACAGCGGCCGCGCTCAGCGCGGAATGGGCCCGTCGTTCGGCGGCGAGCAGGGTCATCGGATTTTCGCCGGCCGCGCGCCGCAACGGCTCGGGCAGGTCTGCGAGCGCGATCGGCGCAACTGCCTGCCGGGCACGAGCCGTCACAGAAACGAGCTTGCGTCGCGCGGCGACGACCATGTCTTCGTTGCTGTCGTCGATGAACAGGCTCGGCTGGAACGAGCCGCCGGTCTCCTCCCGCGGTTCGGGGGCGTTCGGCTCGACGTGCTCTGCCTCCGGGGGCTCGGGCACCGTGTGCTCCGCAATCGGCTCTACAGCCTCCGCGCCGATGACGTACTCGTCCTCGGCGGCCGCTTCGGGTTCGAACGCCGGTGCGGCCGGGCGCTGCACGAACAGGACAGTGACGTCGCGCAGGTGCTGGATGCGGTGGTAGAGCTCGGCGAGGATCTTTTCGCCTTCGAGCCCAAGGATGCCGCTGACCAGTTCGTTGTCCATCTCCTCGAGCGCGGCCGTGGAGATAAGGAGCACGCGGTCGCCCGGCGCGAAATCGATCCGCGTGAGCTGCGGGTCGATGTCGCCCGAGCCGAGCGGGCGGTTGTGTTCTTCGTCGGCGTGGTAGGCCTCGACCTTGCCCTGGTGGAGGTGGAAGGCGGCGCCGGGCCCGGCCTGGGCAATGACGGCCTGTGCACCGCGGCGGGCAAAGGCGGACATGCCGATGCTGACGCGGTGTTCCGTGATGCTCTTGCGGTTCCAGTCGCGGACGGTCCGGTCGGCGTCGCTGAAGAGACGCCGGAGCGAGCCCGTGAGGCTCATATCGAGGGTATTCCAGGCATGACCGGCCGCTGAGATCACGTGGCCCGCGAAGGACTCGCCGGCGGGCGATGTGCCCTCGGCCACCGTGTATAACTCCGCTCGGTCGTCGGCCGGTCCTCTGCCGTGAAAAACCCCGGCATTGGGACCGCGGTCAACCGGTTCGTGATCCACAATCGCGAACTGGCCAACCTGGAGGGGTTCGGTCAAATCCTCGACCGTCCTTTTCTCGCAGGATAGGCAGGGGGCGATAGGGACTCCATAGCGCCTTTACCGCGTTATGCGGCAGCACCCCGCCAGCGCTAGGGAAGTCACTATACCACCCGTCAACGGCATTGAAGCAAGGATGCTGAAGAATAGCTGTACGAAAAATCGCCTATATCACAATGGGGAAGCCCCTACGAACGGGGGTACCTGTGCGCGCCAAAACGTGCCCGGGTGCCATCTGCGCGGAGCACCGGGCACGGGGCACGGGGCAGGGTGTAGTGTCGCCCGCTATGACGGCCGCTTCGGCACCAGTACCTTGCGCCGGAAGTAGCACACTTCCTCGCCGCGCTGGTTGAACCCGCGCGTTTCCACCGTTACGACGCCGCGGTCCGGCTTCGACTGCGATTCCACCTTGTCGAGCACAGTGGTTTCTGCGCGAATCGTGTCGCCGTGGAATGTCGGTTTCGAATGCTTCAGCGTCTCCACTTCAAGGTTTGCGATCGCCTTCCCCGAGACGTCGACAACGCTCATTCCGAGTACGAGCGAATAGACGAAGTTGCCCACCACCAGGTTCTGCTTGAACTGCGTCTCCTCCTCTGCGTACCAGCGGTCGGAGTGCGTGGGGTGATGGTTCATCGTCATATCACAGAACGTCTGGTGCTGTGATTCGGTAATCGTCTTGCTCGGCCAGTGCTTATAGACGTCGCCGACCTCGAACTCCTCATAGTAGCGGCCGTACTTATCCCGCCCGTCATAGACTGCCATTGCTTCGACCCTCCAATTCACAATTCACAATTCACAATTTTCGATTCGGGACCACGGCAAGGAATCGCGAATCGTAAATGTGAATTAAACGGGGTAGTCCTTCACGATGCTCCGGGCGATGACGATCTTCTGGATATCGCTCGTGCCCTCGGCGATGATCATCAGCGGGGCGTCGCGGTAGTAGCGCTCGAGCGGCAGTTCTTTGGAGTACGCCACGCCGCCGTGGATGCGCATCGCGTCGAGCACGCACTGCTGCGCGATCTCCGTCGCGTAAAGCTTGGCCATGCCCGCATCGAGGTCGCTCCGTTCACCTGAATCCTTCTTGCGCGCCGCATCGAGCGTCAGCAGGCGCGCCGCCCGGATCTTCACCGCCATCTCGGCGAGGCGGAGCTGCTGCGCCTGGTGCTCGAAGATCGGCTTGCCGAAGGCGACGCGCTTCTGCGCGTAGCGGATCGAATCATCGAAGGCCGCCTGGGCAACGCCCACGCCGCGCGCCGCCACGTTGATCCGCCCAACTTCGAGGGCGCTCATGATGTGCTGGAAGCCGCGTCCCTCCGCGCCACCGAGCACCGAGGTCGCGGGCACGCGTGCATCGTCGAAGGCAAGCTCCGTGGTCTCCACGCCCTTGTAGCCGAGCTTGTCGAACTTCTTCCCCTTGATGAAGCCGGGCGTGTCGTGATCGATAAGGAAAGCGGTGATGCCCTTGTGGCGCGGTTCCGCCGCCGGGTCCGTCTTCGTCATCACCAGGTAGACGCCCGCACGGTTGCCGTTCGTCACCCACATCTTCTGGCCGTTGATGACGTAGTCGTCGCCGTCGCGCTTCGCGGTCGTGCGAATGGCCTGTGCGTCGGAGCCCGCGTCTGGCTCAGTGATCGAAAGCGCACAGCGCATCTCCGGCTCGACGAGCTTCGGCAGGTACGCCTGCTTCTGCTCCTCTGTGCCGTACTCGCTGATGGCGTAGCCGACGAGGACGTGCGTGTTGATGATGCCGGCGAGGCTCATCCAGCCGCGCGCGAGCTCCATGCAGACGCCCGCGTAGCATTCGAAACTCAGGTCCAGCCCGCCGTACCGCTCGGGGATCTTGATCCCGAAGAGGCCCATCTCGGACATGCCCTTCACCAGCGGGTCGGGGTATTCGTCCGCGTGTTCGAACTCGCTGGCGACAGGACGAACCTCCTTATCGACCCAGGTCCCAACGTTGGCGATCACCTCCCTGGCGATCGGATCTTCGATGTCAGCAGTAAAGTCACGGGCCATGTTGGGCACCTTTCGGGAATGCAATTGGGGGTGGCGTGAGCCGCAGCCATTATCGGTTTGGGAGTCGCCAGTCGCCAGTCACCAGTCACCAGCGAACGATGCAACTGCTGCCGCCTCGCGGCCGATGGTATCCGCAGGCGCCGGGACGGCCGCTACGGCGTCGCGTCGGCTGTCGGGGGGCGGCTAAACGGCGCGAACTTCCGAGGCCCACGAACGCAGCGCCAGCGAGGCCGGCGGGCCCGACGAACTCGGCGTGCATGGGCACGGGGAAGAGTGAGTGTATCGCCTTACGATACATATGGAAAAGGCTGCAGTCCTGGCTATCCATTTACCTTGAAAAGCAACGGAAGTATAGGGCAGAACTATATCTTCTCAGGAACCCACGTTTACCGGTCGATAGCGGAACGTATACAATCCCTCGCACGAACCACCGCGGGGCCATCGCCGCCGCGGCACAGGAGTGCCACGTGTCAACAACCGCGTCTGCGGCCGAAGCGCTGAAAGACCTCTACGACATCGGCGAGCAACCGCCGCTCGGCCACGTTCCCGCGAAAATGCACGCCCAGCTCATCCGCCCGGACCGGTTCGGCGAGCCGCGCCAGGCCTTCCGCCCCGAGGTCGTTGCGGTGCCCGAGCTCGGCCCCGACGACGTGCTCGTCTACGTTATGGCCGCCGGCGTGAACTACAACAACGTCTGGGCCGGCCTCGGCATTCCTGTGAACGTCATCGCCGCCCGCCAGAAAGGCGGCGAGCCGGAAGACTTCCATATCGGCGGCTCCGACGCGTCCGGTATCGTCTACGCCGTTGGCGAGAATGTGACGAAGTGGAAGGTTGGCGACGAAGTCGTGGCCCACTGCGGCACCTGGGACATCAACGCACCCGAGGTGCTCGCGGGCGAGGACCCGATGTTCAGCCCCAGCTTCCGGATCTGGGGCTACGAGACGAACTACGGATCGTTCGCTCAGTTCACCCGCGTACAGGCGCATCAGCTGGCTCCCCGGCCGAAGCACCTCTCCTGGGAGGAGTCGGCGGCCTACATGCTCGTCGGTGCGACCGCCTACCGCATGCTCACCGGTTGGGCGCCCCACAATGTGCGCGAAGGCGACGTGGTGCTCATCTGGGGCGGCTCCGGCGGCCTCGGCTCGATGGCCATCCAGATCGCC
>JALOAP010000218.1 GCA_023228745.1 Dehalococcoidia bacterium
GTGCGAAGCCCATCGCGGTCGTCTCCAGCGAGGCGAAGTTCGACTTCTGCACGAAGCTCGGGGCCGTCGGCTGCATCAACCGGAAGGACTTCGACCATTGGGGCCGCCTGCCGGACTGGACCGATAACGACACCATGAACGGCTTTACTGCTGGCGCCCGCGCATTCGGCAAGGCGATCTGGGATGTCCTCGGCGAGCGGCAAAACCCCCGCATCGTCTTCGAACACCCAGGCCAGGACACGGTCCCGACCTCCGTGTTCGTCGCCGATAACGGCGGCATGGTGGTCATCTGCGCCGGGACCACGGGCTACAACGCCGATGTCGACCTGCGGTACCTGTGGATGCGGCAGAAGCGGCTGCAGGGTTCGCACTTCGCGAACGACCAGCAGGCCTACGCCTTCAACGACCTCGTGCTCGACGGCAAGATCGATCCCTGCCTCTCGCGCACCTTCCGCTTCGACGAAACAGGCGAGTGCCACCAGCTCATGTACGAAAACCGCCACCCGGAAGGGAACATGGCGATTCTCGTGGGCGCGAGGGAGGCGGGGCTGGGGAAGCACGCCTAGGCTGCTTCCCGCGTGCCCGGTGCCCCGTGCCCTGTGCAGGGGTGGTACCGGGTGCGCGGTGGTCTGCGCGACCACGGGCGGGGGGCGGGTACGCTCCTTCGAGCACTGAGCATGGAGAGGCGACGCTACGGGTGCGCCTCTCCCAACTCCAACGGCCTCGTGCCGGCGGGGGCGATATCGAGCACTTCGAGCTCGACGCGCTCGCCGCCGAACTGGCGGCTGAGCGAATAGACGATGTCCACGCGGTCGGCGAGGTCGGCATCCGCCTGGCGGAAGGCAATGCCCTGCCATGTGAACGGCCCGTCCTTCACGGTCAGGCGCAGGTGGCTCTGGTCGGCGCCAACTGCGCGGTGATCCTTGAGCTGGACGTCGCGGCTCAGTAGCACCGGCCGGCGGTTCCCCTGCCCGCACGGTTCGAAACGCAGGAGGCCCTTCACGTCGCGGCCGGTGATGTCACGCAGCGCCGTCTCCGTGTCGATCTCGATGACCTTGCGCAGGGCGTCGCCCTGCAGCAGCTCCGCCGCCGTGTTCACCAGCCGGTCGCGCAGTTCGTCGATGTGCTCGTTGCGAACCGTGAAGCCGGCCGCCGCGCGGTGACCGCCGTGCCGCACCAGCAGGTGCTTCTCCTTGCGGATGGCGGAGACGATGTCGAACGCGGGGATGCTGCGGCAGCTCGCGCGGCTCGTCTCCGGCCCCCGTTCGAAGGCAATAGCCGGCCGGTGGCGCTGCTCGGCCAGCCGCGCAGCCACCAGCCCCACGATGCCCGCGTGGATCTGTTCGCTGCCGACCATCACGAGTGGGTCGTCCAGCGCGCCGCAGAGCTCCTCCGCGAGTTCGCAGGCGTCCGCCGTCTGTTGCTGGCGCTCGCGGTTCAACAGGTCGAGCTGCTCGGCGATAGGCCGCGCGGTTCGCAGGTCGGGAGCGAGCATGAGATCGAGCGCGACATAGGCGTGCTTCAGCCGTCCCGCTGCGTTCATGCGCGGGCCCAGCGCGAAGCCCAGCGTCTCCGCTGTGAAGCGCTCGGCGGGCGTTCCCGCGACCGCTGCGAGCGCTTCGAGCCCGGGCCGGAGCCCCTTCTGCATCAGCGCCAGGCCGTCGGTCACGATGCGCCGGTTTTCGTTCTCGAGCGGCGCCACATCGACCACGGTGCCGAGTGCCACCAGGTCGAGGAACTCCGTTTCGTCGAGCGTCCGCCCGCAGGCGTCGTACAACACCTGCAGGAAGCGATAGGAGACTCCGACGGCGGCCAGTTCGTCGAACGGGTAGGGCGAGTCCGGCCGCTTCGGGTTCACTGCGGCGATGGCCGCCGGGAGCTGCTCGGGTACCGTGTGGTGGTCGAGGATGATGACGTCCACGCCGAGGCCGTTTGCGTGCGCCACCTCCTCGACGGAGGAGATGCCGCAGTCGGCGGTCACCAGCAGCGATGCGCCTTCGCCCCGCAGCCGCGTGATCGCGACGTTGTTCAGCCCGTACCCCTCGGCGAAGCGGTCCGGGATGTAGTTCACGGTCTTCGCGCCGAGCGCCCGCAGGCCCAGGTGCAACACCGCCACCGAGGTCACACCGTCGACGTCGAAGTCGCCGTAGAGCGCGACGGTCTCGCCGTCGCGGATGGCGCGGCGCATGCGCTCGACGGCCTCCTGCATGCCGGGCAGCAGCAGCGGGTCGTGGTCCGGCGCGAGGTGTGGCTTATAGAAGAGGTCTGCTTGCGGGCGCGTGGTGATACCCCGCGCCGCCAGCGCCGTCGCGACTACCTTCGGGAAGTTTGCGATGCCCTTCTGGTGGGCGTACGGGTCCCGCAGGCGCCAGCGCGCGGCGGGCCGGGACGCCACCAGCGACGTCACGATGCGGGCTCGTAGCGGCGGAAGACGAGGCTCGCGTTGTGCCCACCGAAGCCGAGCGAGTTGCTCATCACCGCTTCGAGCGAGGCCGAGCGCGCGACGTTCGGCACATAGTCGAGGTCGCAGTCCACGTCGGGCTCTTCGAGGTTCGCGGTCGGTGGGATGATGCCGTTCTGGAGCGCCATCACGCAGACGCCAGCTTCAACGGCGCCTGCCGCGCCCAGCAGGTGGCCCATCATTGACTTGCTCGAGCTGATCGGGAGCGAATAGGCGTAGTCGCCAAAGACGCGCTTCACGGCGAGTGTCTCGAGCCGGTCGTTCATCGGCGTCGAGGTGCCGTGCGCGTTCAGGTAGTGGATGTCGTCCGGGTCCAGCTCCGCCTGCTTGAGCGCGAGCTGCATCGCGCGCATCGCACCCTCGCCGTTTTCGTCCGGCTGGGTGATATGGAAGGCGTCGCTGGTCGCGCCGTAGCCCGCCAGTTCGGCGAGGATATGCGCCCCGCGGGCGCGTGCGTGCTCCTCCGCTTCGAGGACAAGAACACCGGCCCCTTCGGCCATGATGAAGCCGTCGCGCCGCTTATCGAACGGCCGCGAAGCCTGTTCCGGCGCATGATTCCAGCTCGTGCTCAAGGCGCGTGCAGCGACGAACCCGGCGATCGCGATCGGCGTCACGGCCGCTTCGGCGCCGCCGGCGAGGGCGACGTCGGCATCGCCGCGCCGGATGATGTTGGCTGCCTCGCCGATGCAGTCGGCGCCGCTCGCGCAGGCGCTCACGAGGGCATAGTTCACGCCCCGGGCGCCGGTGCGGATCGAGAGCTGTCCGCTGGCCATGTCCGCCAGCATCATCGGCACCACGAAGGGGCTGACCCGTCCCGGGCCGCGGTCGCGGAGCACGTCGTACTCCTGCATTAGCGTCGTGATCCCGCCGATCGCCGTCCCGATGATGGAGGCGACGCGTGTCCCGCTTTCCCGCGTGATTTCGTAGCCGCTCTGCTTCAGCGCCTCGTCCGCTGCCACGAACGCGAACTGCGTGAAGCGGTCCGCACGGCGCGCTTCCTTGCGCTCCATGTAGTTCGTCGGGTCGAAGTCTTTCACCTCGCCCGCAACCTGGGACTCGTAGCCCTCGGGATCGAACAGGGTAATACGGCCCGTGCCGGTCTTGGCGTTGATCAACGCCTGCCAGTTGTCGCACGTGTTGTGCCCAAGGGCGGTGATCATGCCGATGCCAGTGATGACGACGCGCCTGCTCAAGACGAAGGCCCCAGAATGGCTAAGGTTGGCTCGCAGTATAGCATTTAGGACTTCACCTCTTTGACCACCACCGGTAGCCGGTCGCACAGCTCACCGGCCAGCAACCCGCTCTCCCCGTAATCTTGTCGCAGTGCCTCGCCCGTTGCTGCATGGAGGTAGACACCAAGGCAGGCCGCTTCGAATGGCGCGCAGCCCTGCGACAGGTAGGCGCCGATCATCCCCGCGAGGACATCGCCCGTGCCGGCGGAGGCCAGCAGCGGGTTTGCGTATGGGCTTAGGCCCGTCCGCCCGTCGGGTGCACAGACCACCGTGTGCGCGCCCTTCAGGACGACCACACAGCCGAGGCGGGCCGCGACCTCTCGTGTGACCTCGATCCGGCGCGCCTGCACGTCCGCAACGGTCGTCCCGAGCAACCGGGCCATCTCGCCGGGGTGCGGCGTCAGCACCACGTTCGCTGGCACCCGCTCCGCCGCGTCGTCCATGGCCGCGAGGGCATTCAGCGCGTCGGCGTCGAGCACCGCCCCGCGGGGCAGGTCCGCGAGGTCCGGGAGTAGCGCCCAGGTGAGCGCGCGCGTTTCGTCCGTGAGCCCGAGGCCGGGGCCCACGACGGCGGTCTCGAACTTCGGCCACTCGCTACGCAGCGCGATGGCGCTTTCGCCCCGCAAGCCGCCGTCCTCTGCCGCTTCCTGCGGCAGCCAGGTCGCCTCCGCGATGCCCATGGCGAGCATTGGCACGAGCGGGCCGGGGCAGGCGATGGTCACGAGCCCGGCGCCGGCGCGGTAGGCGGCGGTCGCGCTCAGGCGGGGCGCCCCGATGTACCGGCTGGAGCCACCCACCACAAGTACCTTCCCAAACGTGCCCTTGTTGGCGTCGTCGGGGCGTGTTGGGAGTGCCGTCTTCGCCCAGCGCGCGGTCAGGAGTTCGAGTTGGACCGCTTCCTGCGCCGCCCTGGGGATGCCAATGTCGATGACCTGCACCCGCCCCACGAGTGAGCTCCCCGGCGCCTGGTACATGCCAACCTTGGGCAGCCCGAAGGTGACGGTTAGCTCGGGTTCAACCGTCAGGGGGTCGGCGGCGCCGGTGTCGGCGTCCAGGCCGGTGGGCAGGTCCACGGCGACGATCTTCGGTGGCGCATAGCGTTCTTTCGCCGCCCGCAGTCGCTGCAGCGCGAGCGCGAGCGGCTCGCCGGGATCGATGGGCCGCTTCTGCCCGATGCCAAGCAGCGCGTCGATCACCAGGTCGCAACCTTCGATGGCTGCCGCAGCACGTTCGAAGGCGGGATCGTCTTCGCCGCGGATGATCGTGATTTCGCGCGGTGCAAGGCCGTCGATGAGTGATTCGTCGCGCCGCCGCCGGGGGACCACGAGCGCCACTTCGGCGCCCCAATCGGAGAGGTGGCGCGCGGCCACAATGCCATCGCCGCCGTTATTGCCGGGCCCCACGAGCACCACGATGCGCCGCCCTTCGAGCGTGCCAAGGAGCATCCACGCTTCCTGCGCGACGGCCAGGCCCGCTTCCTCCATGAGCTGCGCGAGCGTCGCCCCGGCATCGACCGCTGCCTGCTCGAGCTGGCGCATCTCCGCGGATGTGACGAGCTTCATCGCAGGCCCTCCTCGCGCACGAGGCGCAGTGCGTTTTCGCCCCGCCGTGGTGTGTCTTCGAGTTCGGTCATCGCCCGTTCGCCGACGACCGAGGCGATGGCGTACAGCTTAGAGTGCGTGAGGCTGATCTCGAGGCCCCGAAGCTCGATGTGCCTCGCGCGAGCAGCGCCCCGGCCATAGAGAAAGACGAGCGGCTTCCCACGGCGGTTCGGCAGCACCTCGATGTCCTTCCACGAAACGCCACGGACGCCCGTGCCGAGCGCCTTCATGACGGCCTCCTTGGCTGCGAAGCGCGCGGCCAGCTCGGACACGCGGCCGCGGCAGTGCGCGATCTCGTCCGGTGTATAGATGCGGTTCAGAAAACGGTCGCCGTGGCGCTCAATGACGTCGGCGACGCGGTCGATCTCGATGATGTCGATGCCCACGGCGAACTTGGTTCCCATGCCGCAGCCATCGTACGAGGGGGAGGGGCGAGGCGCGAGGGTGCGCCGCGCGTGGTGCTCCGCGCCGAGTGCGCGGTGCCCCGTGCGTCCACGGTATAGTGAC
>JALOAP010000053.1 GCA_023228745.1 Dehalococcoidia bacterium
CGTACCCCGGAGCCGGTCGTGCCGAAATGGGACCGGGTGCCGGGGCTTGGCCAGCGCATCGGGACGTACGTCGGGCGGCGCGCGATCTTCCACGTTTCGCGCCCACGCGATTAACTCGGGCGATCAATTTACAGGCCTTTTACAACGCCCCTCTGTTGCCGCGCGTTTCTACCTCCGTATGTGAATGCGAGAACGCGAGGAGTCTCTACGGGTGAACATGCCACCGGCCCTCAACGCCCTGCTTGCCCCCGCTGCGCTCGATGGCGCGATGGGCTCGGTCGAGACACCGATGATTCTGCGCATCTTGCGGCCAGCGACGTTTGCGCTCTGGTTCATCATCTTCTGCGCACAGGCGATAACCGTGGCCTCGGGCGAAGAGGCGCACTGGCTGGTGCTCGGTCTCTCCACGGCACTGTTCATCGGTGTGCATGTGCAGTTCTGGTACGAAGAGTCGGAGCAGGGGCGGCGCGTCCACCATGCACTCGAGCGGATGCGTGGCCGGATGTACGAAGACGATGCGACAGGCCTGCCGAACAGCCGGCACTTCGTGTTCGAACTGCGCCGCCAGATGATGCGCTCGGTGCGGAACGGACGTGGCTTCTCGCTGGTGCTGACCGACCTGAGCGGCTTCAAGCGAAACGCGAAGGTAGAGGAGACACTCCTGCCGCAGATCGGCAAGGCGCTGCGCATGGCCTCCAGCGATGGCGACTTCCTGGCCCACCTCGAAGGGCCGGTGTTCGCCGCGATTGTGGTGGAAGACCACGACCGTAGCACCGGCGACAAGGCGGAGGCGTTCCTCATCGCGATCGGCTCCACAATCCCGCTCGAAGATGCGGCGACGGTGCAGCCGGTGGTGGCGCTGACCGGGTACGAAGGGGAACTGGAGGTGCGCGACTTCCTCCGCCGTGCCCAGCGCGACCTGGTCGCGTCGCGGGCCCGCGGGAATGTGTCTCGCCCCGCCCCCCGCGCGCCGGAACCGCGGCCGCAGGCGGCGTAGGGGGCGCCTGCGGCGCAGTGCCCGGTGCCCGGTGCCCGGTGCCCGGTGCCCGGTGCCCGGTGCGTCATGCCCCTGCCGGGTTGGGAAGAGCTCTAAAGATTTGAGAGTTCATGTAGTGGCGGAGGAACGGCGGGGCCACTACTCGAACGAGCTATAACAAACGTTAGAGTCGGTGTGGGCCGCGGGTTGAGTGTGAGGGCTCAACCGTGCCAGCGAGCCCCCAACCTCCGCTCCACCCCGTTCCCACATAACGTAGTACGCTGGTACTCCCTATGTACCGTCCCATCGACCACCCCTTTATCCAGCGCCTTCGCGAGCGCGTCCTCTTCGCTGCCGGGCCCATCGGCTCCAGCCTGTTGGCACTGAAACCGGCGCCGGATTACGGCGACAAGGACGGCTGCAGCGAATACCTTGTGCTCTCCGATCCGGAGGCGCTGGCGAAGATCCAGCGCGACCTCTATGCGGCGGGTGCGGACGCGGTCGACAGCGCCACCTTCGGCGCGAACGAGGTGGTCTTCGCGGAGTACGACCTGGTGCCGCGGGTGCGCGAAATCAACCGCATCGCCGCACAGCAGCTCAACGCCATCCGCGACGAGTTCAGCACGCCGGAATGGCCGCGCTACAGCTTCGGCACGATGGGGCCGGGGACGAAGCTGCCGTCGCTCGGCCACATCACCTGGGACGAGCTGCTGCACAGCTACCAGGAGCAGGCGCGCGGCCTCATTGAAGGCGGCATCGATGTCCTGAAGGTGGAGACCTGCCAGGACCTGCTCCAGACGAAGGCTGCGTTGGCTGCGATCAGCGACGTCTTCGCCGAAAAGAACGTGCGCCTCCCGGTCATCGCCAGCGTGACCATCGAGACGGTGGGGACCATGCTCATCGGCTCCGACATCGCCTGCGCACTGACGACGCTCGAGGCGCTCGACGTGGTGGACATCATCGGCATCAACTGCGCGACCGGGCCGGAGCAGATGGTGGAGCACGTGCGCCATCTCGCGGAGAATTCGCGGCGGCCGGTGTTCGTGGCGCCGAATGCGGGTCTGCCGGAGCTGGTGAACGGCGAAGCCTGCTACCGGCTCACGCCGGAGGAGTTCGCGCGCTACCAGAAGATCTTCGTCGACGAGTTCGGCACGAACATTGCGGGTGGCTGCTGCGGCACGACCCCGGCGCACTTCGAGGCCGCGATCGAGGCGATCGGCCACCGGGCACCGAAGCAGCGCGAATCCGCCAGGGTGTTTTTCGGCGCCGAGCCTGCCGGTCCCGGCGCCTCGTACGAGGCGGCGGTGTCGTCGCTCTACACCTCCGTGCCGATCGAGCAGGATCTCTCGTTCCTCGTCATCGGCGAGCGGATGAACGCCACTGGCTCGCGCGCCTTCCGCGACCTGTTGCTGGCGGGCGACCTCGAAGGGATGGTCCAGCTCGCGAAGGAGCAGACGGCCGAGGGCGCGCACGTGCTCGATGTGATGGTCGACTACGTGGGCCGCGATGGCGCGCCCGACATGGAGCGGCTGGTGGAGGCGGTTCGCACGCAGTCGACGTTGCCGCTGGTGTTCGACTCCACGGAAGTCCCGGTGATCGAGACGGCGCTGAAGCTCTACGGCGGCAAGGCGATCGTGAACTCGATCAACCTCGAGGATGGCGAGCGGAAGATTTCGCGGCTGATGCCGCTCATCCGGCGGCACGGCGCAGCCGCGATCGCGCTGGTGATCGACGAAGAGGGCCAGGCGCGGACGACGGAATGGAAGCTGCGCGTGGCGCGGCGGATCTACGATTTCGCCGTGAACAAGCACGGCCTGGAGCCGGGCGACCTGCTGTTCGACATGCTCACCTTCCCGCTGAGCTCCGGCCAGGAGGACCTGCGCGGCGACGCGATGGCCACGCTGAACGCGATCAAGCAGGTGAAGGAAGAGTTCCCGGGTGTGCACACGGTGCTCGGCGTTTCGAACGTGTCGTTCGGGCTGAAGCCGGCGGCGCGGCGCGTGCTGAACTCGGTGTTCCTGCACGAAGCCGTGGAGCACGGCCTGGATGCGGCGATTGTGAACGCGCGCCAGATCCTCCCCCTGAACCGCATCCCCGAGGAGCAGCTCGAAACGGCCCGCGACCTCATCTACGACCGTCGCCGCCCGGCCGACGAAAACGGCGAGGGCGGTTATGACCCGCTCACACACTTCATCGAGCTCTTCGAGAACGTGAAGATGGAGAAGGCGGAGAAGGTCGACCGTTCGCATCTGCCCGTCGAGGAGCGCCTGAAGCAGCGCATCATCGATGGCGACCGGCGCGATATCGAGGTCGAGCTGGACGAAGCGCTCGGGCGCATGGACGCGCTCACCATCATCAACGAGCACCTGCTGGACGGGATGCGCGTGGTTGGCGAGCTCTTCGGCGCGGGCAAGATGCAGCTCCCGTGCGTGCTGCAGTCGGCCGAGACGATGAAGACCGCGGTCGCGCACCTCGAGCCACACATGGAGAAGGTCGAAGGTGGGGGCAAGGGGAAGATCGTGCTCGCGACCGTGCGTGGCGATGTGCACGACATCGGCAAGAACCTGGTCGACATCATCCTTTCGAACAACGGCTACACGACCTACAACCTCGGCATCAAGCAGCCGATCGCGAACGTGATCGAGAAGGCGGAGGAGGTCGGAGCTGACGCGATCGGTCTCTCGGGGCTGCTTGTGAAGAGCACGGTCGTCATGCGCGAAGACCTGGAGGAGCTGAACACACGGGAGCTCTTCCACTATCCCGTACTGCTCGGCGGGGCGGCGCTCACGCGGCGCTACGTGGAGCACGACCTGCGTGACATCTATCGTGGCAACGTCTTCTACTGCCAGGACGCATTCGAAGGGCTGGCCACGCTCGACCGGGTGATGGCGGCTGTGCGCGCCGGCGAAGAGGTGACGATGCCCGAGCCGAAGCGGCCACGCGTCACGGCCGGCGGCGAGGACACCGGCTACGACGCCGTGAACGTGGCCGAGACGTCTGCCTCCGACCGCGACTACACGGTCTCGGAAATTCGCTCCGGCCCCCAGCCAGAAGTGCCGAAGCCGCCGTTCTGGGGTTCGCGCGTGGTCCGTGGCATCCCGCTGCGTGACATCTACCCGTACATCAACGAGGTCGCGCTCTTCCGCGGGCAGTGGCAGTACCAGAAGGGGAAGCGGAGCGACGCGGAGTACAGCGCGTTCGTCGAATCCGAGGTGCTGCCGGTGTTCCGGCGGCTGCAGGAGCTCGCAATCTCCGAGCAACTACTCGTCCCGCAGGTGGTCTATGGCTACTTCCCCGCGCAGGCTGACGGCAACGACCTGCTCGTCTGGCCCGCCTTCGTCGATGGCAAGGTGGTGGGCGAACCGGTGCGGTTCGAATTCCCGCGGCAGCCGACTGGGCGGCGGCTCTGCATCGCCGATTTCTTCCGCGCGAAGGGCGGCCCGCCCGGTGTCGAAGCCCACTACGGCGTCGAATCGCCGGATGGCCCGTACGATGTCGTTGCGTTCACGCTGGTGACGATGGGTCCGAAGGCGACGGAGTACGCGCAGAAGCTCTTCAAGGACAACGAATACCGCGACTACCTGCACTTCCATGGCTTCTCTGTGGAGAGCGCGGAGGCGCTGGCGGAGATGTGGCACAAGCGCGTGCGCGACGAGCTTGGCTTCGGGCACGAAGACGCGAAGACGATGCGCGAACTCTTCGCGCAGGGTTACCGCGGCAGCCGCTACTCGTTCGGGTACCCGGCCTGCCCGGACCTCGAGCAGCAGGTGGGCATCGCGCAGCTGCTCGACCCGTTGCGCATCGGCGTCGCACTGGGCGAGACGTTCCAGTGGCACCCGGAGCAGTCGACGTCGGCACTGGTTTCGCACCACCCGGCCGCGCGCTACTTCGTGATTCGGTAGCCGGTAGCCGGTAGCCGCGGCCCTCGTGGCCGCTCCGAGCGGGTAGGTAGTCGCACCATCGGCAACGCAGTCCCGCTGGCCGCGAGCCGCGCGCGCAGCAAGCGGCGGGCGCGTGGGGAAGGCGAGCACGCTCTCGCTCGCGGCGAAATTTTGCCGTTGATGTGCCCGCGCACCGGGTCCCGGGGCAGCAGGGGGCCTCGACTACCCACTACTGGTCGGGAGGATGCGCTGGCCGAGGGGGCCGACGGCGGCGGCTTGCATCGCGAACAGGTCGTCGTCGTAGGCGGCGGCGCCGTTCGAAGACGAAAGGCCGCCGTCGACGGCGATTGTCTGACCCGTGACGAAGTTCGAGGCGTCGCTGGCGAGGAAAAGCAACGGCCCGACGAGGTCCGCTGGTTCGCCGACGTGGCAGGTTGGAATCTGGGTCGCGAAGCGCTGGAGGAACTCGGGGACGGCGAACCAGCCGGCGGTCATCTCGCTCGGGAACCAGCCTGGCGCGATCGCGTTCACGCGGACGCCGCGGTCGGCCCAACTCAGGGCGAGCGCGCGCGTGAGGTTGATGACGCCGGCTTTCGACGACTGGTAACCGACGGGCGCGTTCTGTGTGCCGGCCATGCCCATGATCGAGGCGATGTTGATGATCGAGCCGCCGCGGCCATCGGCGAGCTGGCGGCGTGCCAGGGCGCGGCAGCAGGAAAATGTGCCTACGAGGTTCGTGGTGACGGACTGCAGGAAGAGTTCGTCGGGCACGTTTTCGGGCATCACGCCCGCGTCAGCGGAGACGCCGGCGTTGTTCACGAGGATGTCGACGCGGCCGAAGGTATTCCACGCGGCATCGACCATCTCGTCCACCTGCTGTGAATCGCAGACGTCGCAATACAGGGCGAGGACTTTCGCGCCGTTGGCTTCGAGGCGGCTGGCGAGCTCATCGAGGTTTGCTTTGCGGCGGGCAGCGATGATGACGTTCGCCCCGGCGTTCGCCAGTCCTTCGGCCATGACGACACCAAGACCAGACGACGCGCCGGTGACGATGGCCGTCTTTCCCTCGATCGAAAATAAGGATCTGTCATCCACGGAACTTCCCCTTCCCAAGCGGATGCGCGGGAGTATACGCCTTGCCGGTAGCCGGTAGCCGGTAGCCGGTGGGGGAGCGCGCCGTGCGTGGTGCCCTGTGCCCCCGTGCCGGGCGCGCCGTCGTTGCGGTGGTGATGCATACTACGCGGGGGGTGTGCTCTATGCGAAAAGCGATGTTGCTGGTGGTGCTGGCCCTCGCGACCACAATCCTGGCCCTCGCGATGGCGCCGAATTCAGTGTTCTATCGCGACCGGCGCCCGACGCGTCTCGGGCGGCTGGTCATCCGGACACAGGCGGTCTGGTCGGGGCTGGGCCTGCCGCCGCGCTTCCAGGTGGCACTCGAAGTGCCGCGACGGAGCGGGGCCGGTGTGCAGTCGATCCCGATGGTGGTGGCGAACGTGGACGGCGAGCGCTACTTCGTGTCCATGCTTGGCGAACGGTCCGACTGGGTGCGAAACGTGCGCGCGGCGAACGGGATGGCGGTGATTCGTAGCGGTGGCCGTACGCCAGTCGTGCTCGAAGAAGTGCCGGTGGAGGAGCGCGCTCCGGTGCTCAAGGCCTACGTGAAGCGCGCGTTTGGGGCGCGTCCGCACTTCGTCCCCGGGCCGGACTCACCGCTGGCCGAGTTCGAGGCGGTCGCGGGGGAGTATCCGGTGTTCCGGGTGAGGTAGGTGTGGGGGGTGCCCGGTACCAGCTAAGCGGCGGTCAGGGCCGAAGCTGAGGCAAGAAGTGGCTCCGCCCCGAAGCTCACGAGAATTACGGGCTCGGCGGCGACCCCGAGCTCTTCCAGGTCGTCGCCCTCAAGAGCGAGCGCAACTGCTTCCTGGAGGTTGGCTACGGTCTCATCGAGGGTCGCGCCCTGGGTGACGGCGTGGACGCCGCTACACTCTCCGACATAACCGAAGTCCTCACCCGCGGTTCGGGCACGGAGTCGAAGCTGTGGTCGTGTCCGTGTGACCGCCAAGGGGTGCCCGTGTCCGGTGCACGTTCGCGGTAGGACGTGCGGGCGGCTGGAGCTGACAGCTACAAGCGAGCAGCGCTACTGAAAGAGTGCACCTACCGACTGGCCGGAGTGGATGCGGCCGATGGCGTCGCCGAATTGGGCGGCGATGGGCAGGATGCGCATGTTTGGGAGCTGCTTCTCGGGCGGGATGGGTACCGAGTCGGTGACGACGATTTCTCGCACGTCGGCCTTGTTCAGGCGTTCGATGGCGGGGCCGCTGAGAATGGCGTGGTAGCAGGAGACCAGGATGTCCTTGCAGCCATGTGCGCGCAGGATGCGGATCGCCTCCATGATCGTGCCTGCGGTATCGATCTCGTCGTCGAGGATGAGCACGTTGCGCCCTTCGACATCGCCGATGACGTTCACCGCCTCGGTCCGGTCGGTGTTGCCGACGCGGCGCTTTTCGATGATGGCGAGTGGCGTATCGAGCCGCACGGCCATGTCGCGCGCACGCTTTTCGTCGCCCACATCGGTGGCGGCGACGACATAATTGTCGAGCCGTTCGTTACGGAAGTAGGCGCTGACGGGGTAGAGGGCGTTGAGTTCGTCGACGGGGATGTTGAAGAAGCCCTGGATCTGCCCGGCGTGGAGGTTCATGGTGAGCACGCGGTCGGCGCCGGCGGTTTCGAGCATGTTGGCGACGAGACGCGCGGAGATGGGCACGCGGGGCTGGTCTTTCTTATCGCTTCGGCCGTAGGCGAAGTAGGGGATGACGGCGGTAATGCGGCCGGCGGAGGCGCGCTTTGCGGCGTCGATCATGATGAGCAGTTCGATGATCGAGGTGTTCACCGGGGAAGTGAAGGGCTGGACCAGGTAGACATCGCGCATGCGGATGTTCTCCTGGTACTGCACGAAGATGTTTTCGTTCGAAAACTCGAAGACATCGACCTTGCCGAGGGGCCGGCCGATACGTGCGCAGATGGCCTTGGCAAGCTCCGGGTGAGCCCGGCCGGAAAAAATGGCGAGGTCGCTATACACGTGCTGGTCCCTCGTGGTGGATTCGGCTGGCTCGCCAGGGCAACAGGCGACGAGCGCCCAACCAAGGTAGCAAAAGAAGGGACGAGGCACGAGGCATGAGCGGCGAGACGGGACCGCGACCTCCCGGGACGCTCTCCGCGAGGGGCGTTCCGCGTCCTGGGCGACCCTCGGCTACATCCTCGTTCCTCGCGTCTTTTCGCCTACACTTCAGGCGTGACTCACGCGCGGCCTGTATATGACTCCATCCTTGGGCTCGTGGGGAAGACGCCGATGGTCGAGCTGCGGACGCTTTCGCCGGAGCCGGGCGTGCGTTTCTTCGCGAAGCTCGAAGGTCAGAACCCGACGGGATCGATCAAGGACCGCATCGTGCTGCGCATCCTTTCGCGTGCGCGGGAGCGCGGCGAACTCGAGCCGGGGCAGCGCATCGTCGAAGCTTCGACCGGCAACACGGGCGTCGCGTTGGCGATGTTCGGGCGGCTCTTTGGCCACCCGGTGGATGTCTGCGTGCCGGAGAGTGTTTACCCGGAGATCGAAGAGCTGCTGAGCGCCTATGGCGCGAACATCCGGCGCATCCCACGGCAGGCGGGGATCAAGAGCGCCATCGCGGCAGCGCAGGAGATCGCCGCGGCGGAGGGCGCCTATTTCCTGAACCAGTTCGGCAGTACGGAAAACGTGACCGCGCATTACGAGACGACGGGCGCGGAGATCCTCGCGGATGTCGCCCATGTCGACGTGTTCGTGGCGGGCATCGGTACGGGCGGGACGATAAGCGGCGTGGGCCGGCGGCTGAAGGAATCGAACCCCAATTGCCATGTGTTCGGGGTGGAGCCACGGCTCGGCGTCCATGTGCAGGGGCTGAAGTCGCTCGAAGATGGCTACATCCCGCCGGTGCTGGATGAGTCGGTGCTCGACGGGAAGATCATCGTGGGGAACCGCCACGCTTTTTCGCACGCGCGCCGGGCGATGCTCGCGGAAGGCATCTTTGGTGGCATCAGCTCCGGGGCGGTGCTCCACGCAGGGATGCGCGCCGCGAGCCGTCTGAAGCGCGGCAACATCGTGATGGTCTTCGCCGACGCAGGCTGGAAGTACCTGGGCACGGACCTCTGGTCGTCGGACGACCACGACCCGGCGATCGAGGCGCACGAGGACCCGCTGGACGATGTCCTCTGGTGGTAGAGCGGTAGCGAGCAGCGGGTAAGGCGGCATGTTACGGGGTTTACCTAACGAAACCGTATAAGGCGTATCCTGGTTACTGAGTGGCCATTCATCGCAAGGGCCGCTTCCTCTGCCCCTCGAGCTGCCACTCGAGGGGCCTCTTGCGTGTGGCCGGATTGGTTCGCGAAGCATCAACCGAACTGTCCCTCAAACGCATGTTGGGGCCGGCCGATCCTCACCCCGTGAGCAAAAGCATCTTGATCCTGGTGGCGTGTCTACTGGGCGCAGTGGGCATCGCCTACCAGGGTATGCAGAGCGGGGCTGGCTCGGCGACGGCAGCAACGCCGGGCGCGGAGGATTTTGCCAGCGCGACCCGGGTGACGCGAACGCCTTCGGTGGCACCGCGGACCGTCGAGCCGACTCCTTCGCCCACGCCGCCCACGGCACGGGCTACGGTCCGGGTGACGATGGCGACACTCCGGGCGATGGCGTCCGGTCTGGCCTCGCAGCCACCGGCGGCAGATCCCCCGGTGCAGCCGCTGGTGCCGCCCCCTGCGCCGCCATCGCCGGCCGCGACCCCGCCGGCGACAGCGCCAGCACCCGTGCCGTCCGTTTCGCCTCCGCCACCGCCGCCGAGCTGGCCGCCACCGGGCTGGGTGCCAGACTGGCCCCTCTGTCAGCCGTGGACGTTTACCTGCCCGGGAGAGTGGCTCGGGCTTCCCGCGCCGCCACACCGCCCGGCACCGGCAGAGCCGCCTGTCCTGTCGCCTGCGCCCCCAACCGAGGCGGCGGGACAGGCACCTATCGAGGAATAAGGACTGAGGACTGAGGACTCAGTGCCGGTGGTGCGACTCGAACCGCTGGCGGCTGGCGACTGACAACTAATTCACTTGTTCCGCTTGCGTGCCTTGCGCGCCAGCTTTTCGACGCGGGCCTCCAGGTCTTCGAGGCGTTCTTCGATGTCGTCGTCATCGTCATCGACGTCGTCGAGGCTCGCTTCCGCAAGCGCGGCAATAGCCTCTTCGAGGCGGCGGATGCGGTCATCGAGGGCGTCAACGCGGGCGCTGAGATCATCGGCGGGCGCGGACTCTGCTGGTCCTTCCGGTTCGGTCGCGGCTTCCGGCGCTGGGGCAGGTTCTTCTCGCTGCTCTTCGGCCGGGGGAGTGGTGTGGGTGCGGGTAGCACTCGTGGCGGTGCTGAACGCGGCGGTCGCGCCCGCTTCGAACGCCTGGCGGAAGCCGGCCAGGTACTCCTCGCTGAGGCGCTTCCAGGCGTTGATGAGCTCGTCGAAGGACTTCGGTTCGGTCATTGGATCCTCCTCCCTTCCGGTGTGCTGCAATGGTATCGCATGAGCTAGAATCAGCCGCCCGGATCGTCTCGAACGACGGGCAAGGACACCTGGCATGCCGCGCGCGAGGGTCGACGACATCGAGCTCTTTTACACCGATGGGGGCAGCGGGCAAAACGTGCTCTTGCTTCACGGGTGGGCGTGTGACGGGACCGACTGGAGCTACCAGTCGCCGGTGCTACTGGACCAATACCGGAGCATCAACCTGGACCTGCGCGGCCACGGCCGGTCGGGCGTGCCGGAGTCCGGATACCGGGTGCGGGACTTCGCGGCGGATGTGGCGAAGCTGTTGCGCCAGCTCGACGCAGCACCGGCGACCATCGTCGGGCACTCCCTTGGCGGCGCCGTGGCGGTGGCGCTCGGGGTGGAATACCCGGAGCTGGTGCGGTCGGTGGTATCGATCGAAGGGGCGTACGGGTTCCCGCCGGAGATCGCAGTGCCTGTGGTGAAGATGGTGGAGGAGATGCAGGGGCCGCAGGGCCTCGACGTGGCCCGGCAGTTTTTCCTGAGCAGCTTCTACACGACCCTTTCGCCCGCGCATCTGCGTGCCTGGCATAGCCGGCGGCTCATGGGCACGCCACAGCATGTGGTGTGGCAGACGTGCCAGGGCATCTTCGCGCCGCCGGACCAGTTCGCGCTCCGGCCCCAGGCGGAAGAGTACCTTGGGCGCCTGCGGGCGCCGCTGCTCGCGCTGCGCACTGGCGAAGGTGCGCACGGCCTCGCGGGGTGGGAGGAGAGCCAGGCGGGGAACCGGGCTTCGCGTGCGGTGAGCTGGCCGGAACACGGGCATTGGCCGCACCAGGAGCGGGCGTCGGCCTTCAACGGCCTGCTCGTGGAGTGGCTCGACGGGTTGCAGTAGTTCGACAGCGGGCGTTGCTGCGTCGGACAATCGCCACGGGAGTGGAAGGGATCCGGTGGTCCTCGCCGTCTTCAAAACGGTTGCCCCGTCGCCAGCGCGGCGGGGGGTGGGTTCGACTCCCATGCACTCCCGCCACGCGAGGTGCCTCGCGCCAAAGTGCCCGGTGCCCGGTGCTCGATACGGTTCCAAGTTCCGAGAGGCGGTAGTCGAGGCCCACTGCGGCCTCGGGACCCGCTGACCACGCCCACCGCCAGGC
>JALOAP010000054.1 GCA_023228745.1 Dehalococcoidia bacterium
GGTAGGTCCACGACCCTGCGGCGCGAGTTGGCACTCCCGTGCGAATTCATCCTCGGAATGGGGCTGCTCAAGCAATATTCCGTGTGGTAATCTGCAGGCCCTACGTACGTGAGCATGAGGCAAAAGTGTTCCTCGTGTAGGAGCGATCGTGGAGGTGGGAGGGGCCACTATGAAGCGGCGTCGGTACATCCTTGTGGGCCTCGCGCTGGCAGTGGCACTGGGATTTGCCACGACCGCGGTGCTCGCTCAAAGCGAGCCTGGTCCTGCGGCTGGGCGAGCCTACGCTGTCGGCGACCCGGCGAACCGCCTGGCCGGCGAAGTAAACGCGGACGCAGTTCGGGCCGCACAGCAGTACGACCGGGCGCCCGTCCTTTGGCTCGGCGAGGAGTTCCAGGGTCTTCGCCTGGCACGCGCCCAGGCCGTGAGCTACACCCTCACGGCCGAGATGACCGGACGCGACGAGGACATCGATGCCGAGTCCCTCTACCTCATCTATGGTGACTGCGTTCCGGCGGATAGCGGCGATGGACCAAGTTGCGTCCCGCCACTCCAGGTCATCGTCCGCACTGCGAACGCGATCCCGGGCGCCCACAGCATCGAGCGCCGCGACGGCTTCTCCTCGCCGTACCAGCAGCGTGGCGTCACCGCCATGAACCTGCAGACGGCGACCACCCTCTGGCTCCCCGGCGGCTCCTCGGTCACGGTGCATGCCGACCCGGACCTCCGTGAGGCCGCTGTCGCCGCCCTTCGCACCGCGAACCACGAGGCGCTGGGCATCGGCGAGGTAGCCGGCGGACGCGACCTCTCCCGCCTCGTCCTGGGCAGGCCCTGACATGCCGTCGTCTTTCGGGGCCCCCATGATTCGCTTTCTGCTTGCGGGGCTCTGCGCCGGCCTGCTCACTGCGGCCCTGGTCACGATTGAGGACTCATCATCGTCGGTTGGCCGGGCCGTCTTCGTTGTGACGCTCGTCCTCGCCGTCGCGCTCGCCGCGGTGGTGACGCGCGGACCGGGGCGGGCGGGGTTGCTCGCCACGGCTGCCGGGGCGTTCGCCGGCCTGCTCGTGGTCGCCTGCTGGGTAACCGTCGATAGAGACGCGGACGAGGTGGGCGTGTTCGTCGCTCTGCTTGAGGGCGCCGGGCTCGCTGCCATCTTCGGCGTGCCCGGCGTGCTCCTTGCCCTCGGCCTCGAACGCGTGCTGGACCGCCGCCCGGCGCAGTAGCGCCCGCCGCTGGCGCCCGTGGCCGCTCCGCCACAAGAATGGATCATCCCTTCCCCGGAGCGCGCCATGGCGAAAGTGATCGTCCAGTCCCTGTCTGCCTACACGCACGCCATGCTCGTCACGAGCGAGCACCATGGTTTCGTCATCGACGAGCCAGTAGAGGACGGTGGGAACGACTTCGGCCCCACGCCCTATGAGCTGCTGACCGCAGCGCTTGGCGGCTGCACGGCGATGACCATCCAGCTTTACGCGCGCCGAAAGGGGTATCCGCTCGAAGAGGTCGCCGTCGAAGTCGAACACGGCCGCTCCTACGCGAAGGACTGCTCGGACTGCGTCGATGACCAGCCGAATGTGCGGATCGAGACGCTGAACCGCCGGATCGTGGTGCGCGGCCCATTGAGCGACGAACAGCGTGATGACCTCCTGCGCGTCGCGCAGCGCTGCCCGGTCCACCGCACGCTGGAGGCCGACGCCCGCATCCTCGACACCATCGAGCTCGTGCACTGAGGCGAACTATGACGAACTTCCAGGGAGTCGCGACAGAGGTGCTCCCCGTCGACGCGCAGCACCCTGGGCCGGAAGCGATCGAGCGCGCGGCCGCCATCATTCGTGCGGGCGGGCTGGTCGCGTTCCCGACGGAGACGGTGTACGGCCTGGGCGGGAACGCGCTCGATGCCGCAGCCGTGCGACGCATCTTCGCCGCAAAGGAGCGCGCGCCAAGCGACCCGCTCATCGTGCACATCGCCGACGCCGCCGACCTCTCGCGTATCGCCCGCGAGGTCCCGGGGGCCGCGATGGCGCTCGCGCGGCAGTTCTGGCCGGGGCCACTCACGCTGGTGCTCCCGAAGCAGGCCGCGGTGCCCCCCGAGGCCACTGCCGGGCTCGACACCGTTGCGGTGCGCCTGCCGAGCCATCCCGTCGCCCTCGCGCTCATCCGCGCTGCCGGCACACCGATCGCCGCTCCGAGCGCTAACCGTTTCACGCGCACGAGTGCCACAACGGCAGCCCACGTGCTCGAAGACCTCGACGGGCGCATCGAACTGGTGCTCGATGGCGGCCCTGCGATCGTTGGCGTCGAATCCACGGTCGTTGCCGTCGATGCGGCGGGTGTCCATGTGCTGCGGCCGGGCGCCGTCTCGCTCGAAGCGCTCCGAGCGACGCTGCGCGAAGCGGGCCACGATATCCCCGTTGAGGTCGCCCGGCCACAAGCTGCACCCGCCTCGCCGGGGATGCTCGAAAAGCACTACGCCCCCCGCGCCCGCCTCTGTTATGTGCGTGGCCCGCGCGAGGACGCTCTCGCGCGCCTGCGGAAGGAACTCGACGCGGCCGCCGGGCAACAGGCGGGCCTGCTGCTCCCTGACGACGACCTCGCCGCCCTGGGCGACGTCGTGAGCGCCACCACCGTCGCCTCGCTCGGCCCCTCCGACGACCTGGAGGCCGTCGCACACCGGCTCTACGCCGGGCTTCGCGCATTGGACGCCGCCGGCGTGGAGGTCATTTTTGCGCGGCAGCTCACCGGCGATGGCCTGGCGCGCGCTATCGATGATCGCCTGCGCCGCGCCGCCACGACCGTGATCGAGGTGGCGGAATGACCGCGGCGCCAGTCCTCGAAGGTCATGGCGTTCGCCTGCGGCCGCTGACTGCGGCCGACCAGCCTGCGCTTCTCGCGATCCTGCGCGACCCCACCGTCGCGCGCTGGTGGGGCGAATACGACGAGGCTCGCGTCCGGGCGGACTTCTCGGACCCGGAGGAGGTCGTCTTCCTGGTCGAGGTGGACGATGCGCTCGCCGGTATCATCGAATACGGCGAGGAACTCGACCCGTACTACCACTCGGCGGGGATCGACATCGCCCTCACGGAGGGCTACCAGAGCCGGGGGATCGGGCCGGCCGCAGTCCGGCTGCTCGCGCGCTACCTCTTCGAGGAGCGTGGCCACCATCGGCTGACTATCGATCCCGCCGCCGACAACCGGAACGCCATCCGCGCCTACGAGCGCGTCGGCTTCCGGCCAGTGGGCATCATGCGCCAGTACGAACGCGGCGCCGACGGCACATGGCACGACGCCCTGCTGATGGACATGCTCGCCGGTGAGCTTCGGTAGCCCGGTCAGGGGCCAGCTACCAACTATCAGGTGCCAGCCACCGGCTACCGGCTACCGGCTACCGGCTACCGGCTACCGGCTACCGGCCGCCGAACTGCGCGCGCACGTTCGCGTCCTTCTCGGCGACCATCGCTTCGAGGCTGCGTTGGAACTCCTCGACCTTCGCGCGAAGTGCCGGGTCGGCCGTCGCGAGGATGCGGGCGGCCATCAGGCCGGCATTGCGCGCGCCGCCGATGGCCATCGTGGCGACGGGGATGCCGGCGGGCATCTGCACGATGGAGAGCAGCGAATCGAGGCCGGCGGTGTGCTGCAGCGGCACCGGCACGCCGATGACCGGAAGCGGCGTCGCGGAGGCGACCATGCCCGGCAGGTGCGCCGCGCCGCCGGCTCCCGCGATGATGACCCGCAGCCCCCGGTCGGCCGCGGTTTTCGCGTAGTCGAGCATCGCCTGTGGTGTGCGGTGCGCGGAGACGACGCGGATCTCGGCGGCGATGCCGAACTCGGCCAGCGCTTCGTGGGCCTGCCGCATCACGGGGAGGTCCGAATCGCTCCCCATGATGATGCCCACGAGCGGCGCGTCTGCTGCTGTCACGGTAGCCCTCCCGTCTCCTCGCCAGTGATGAGCCGCGCCGCGCGCACCGCCCGTTCGCGCGCTTCGCCCGGGTCGTCCCCGAGCGCCGTCACGTGGCCGAGCTTGCGGCCAGGACGCGGGCCCTTGCCGTAGAGGTGCACATGCACCCCCGGCACGGCGAGTGCTTTCCGCAGGTTCGCACGTGGGTCCGTTTCGGACACGCCGACCACATTCACGGTGACCACCGCCGGTGCATAGAGCCAGGTCTCCCCCAGCGGCCAATCGAGCACGGCGCGAAGGTGGTTCTCGAACTGCGAGGTCACCGCACCCTCGATCGTGTAGTGCCCGGAGTTGTGCGGCCGTGTCGCGACTTCATTCAGCACGACGCGCCCCTCCGCGAGGAAGAACTCGATGGCCAGGATGCCGGTCGCATCGGTGGCCTCCGCGATGCGCTGGGCGAGCTCTCCAACCTGGACGCGCAGGTCGTTCGCCATCGGCGCCGGCGCCACCGATTCCCGGAACATGCCATCCACCTGGACCGTCTCGACGGCCGGGTACAGGACCGTTTCGCCGCCGGGCCGCCGGGCGACGAGCACCGCAATCTCGCGGTCGATGGGCACGAACGCCTCCGCGAGGAACTCGCGGCCACTCGCGAAGAGTTCGCTTGCCTGCCGGGGGTCATCGAAGATCCAGACGCCGCGCCCGTCGTAGCCACCGGTGATCGCCTTCACCACGCACGGCCAGCCCAGCTCGTCGCCGAACATCGCCAGTTCGTCGACCGAGGCCACGCGCCGGTTGAAGGGGACGGGGATGCCAAGCGCGCCCAGCACCTCGCGCTGGTGCGCTTTGTCCTGTGCGAAGCGCATTGCCCGCGCCCCGGGACGCAGCACCACGCCCTCCGCTTCCAGCGCCGCGAGGTGTGCGGGCGGTACGAGCTCGTGGTCGAAGGTGAGCACCTGGCACTCGCGTGCGAACGCACGCAGCGCCTCGAGCGAACCGGGCGAACCGATCGATGTGGCCGCGCCCGAAAGGGCCGCGCTATCGTCCGGGTGTTCGGCGAGCACGGGCAGCGTCAGCCCGAGCGCGATGCCCGCCTGGTAGGTCATGCGCGCCAGCTGGCCCCCGCCGACCATCCCGACCGGCGCCCGTGCGTCCAATGGGATGGCCGCGGCCTCACTCATGCTTGATCAGGGAAAGCAGCACGCCGATGGGCAGCGTGCGCTCCGCCTCGTGGCGAAACGGCATCTCCGGGTGCACCTCGTAGTTGTTTCGGCGACCGATCCGGACGCGGCTCACGTATCCGCGGTCCACGAGGTCGGCGAGGATGCGCTGCGTTGCCCGCTCGGTGATTCCCACCCGTGCGGACATCTCGCGCAGCCGGATGGCCGGGTCCTCGGCGATGCACAAGAGCACGCGCGCATGGTTCGTCAGGAACGTCCACCGGTCCATCGGCCCCCCGCCGCCCCGGATGACGCCGCGAAGCGCGACATTGATTACGCGAATCCCGGTTCGGCTTGCCTGTTCCGAAGTGTACCGGAGTTCTGCGCAGCCTCGCGGCCCAACACCGTGCCTCGCCAGCACCGAAGCGTCTCTTTCGGTACCACACTTGCTGTATTGAGAAGTTGCCAGGCCACGCCCCCGTTATCTGGCCGAAACAGTTCTTGCACACTTTTTACGAGATATGCGACATTCCCGCTGTTTCGAGTGCCGATCGCTTCGTAGCGTGCATTTCGCTTCCACTCCAAAGAGGTGCAGATGCGCCGGTTCGCCACTCTCATCGCGGGTGCGGCCCTGTTTGCGGTCGCGGCCGCCATGCCCCTGTTCTCGGCCTCGTCGCCGGCCGTCGCGTTGACCAACTGCGACGTCGCTGATTATTCGAACGACGCCGAGGAGCTCGAGTTTCTTCGCATCATCAACGAATACCGCGCGGCGAACGGTCGTGCCGCCCTGGGCATCTCGCAGAACCTGAACCGCGCCGCCCAGTGGATGGCAGCGGATATGGGCTCGAAGGGCTACTTCGGACACGTCGATAGCCTCGGGCGGGACCCGTGGGTGCGCATCGTCGATTGTGGCTACCCGCTCGCGGGGGGCGAAAACCTGGCGGCCGGTACCTATCGCAGCACGGCGGCGGGCGCCTTCGAACTCTTCCGCGGTTCGCCCAGCCATAACGAGAACATGCTCCTCGACCGCTACGTGCAGATCGGCATCGCACGCGTCTTCGCACCCAACTCGCAGTATGGCTGGTACTGGGCCACGACGTTCGGCACGACCGATGACGGCACGAACCCCTATGCCGCAGCCCCAACGCCGGTCGCGGAGCCGGTTTCGAACGGTGGTACGCAGGCGCGCGTGCCCACCTCGGTATTCAGCCTGCAACCGGGGGCGAACTTCGTCCTCTGGACCGGCGAGGATACAGACCCTTCGCAGCTTGTTGCGGGCGCGAGCAGCGTGCGCATGCTCTACTTCTGGGACCAGGCAGAGCAGAGCTGGAAGCGCTACGGGCCGGGACTCCCCTGGTTCGTGCAGTCGCTCGATGAGGTGCACACCGGCGACGGCCTCTGGGTCGTGGCCTCGTCCTCCGGGCGATTGCAGTCACTCCGTAGGCCAACGCCACGACGAGAACCGCTCGACTGACACCAGGATGAGGGGCAGCCGTTCGAGCGCCATTCCCTCGTACTGCGGGTAACGGGCGCGGAGCGCTGTCAACGCGCCGGGCTCGACGCGCCCCTGGGGAAACACCGCCGCCAGGCCGTCGATGCGCAGCCAGGCGAGCTGATTCCAATCGTCGTCGTAGCGGTCGATGAGCAGCGCCACGCGTGGGTCACGGTTGATGTTGCGGACGCGTGCGAGTTCGCCCTCACGCTTCGGCTTCTCGTCGATGGCGATAGCGAACCGCTTCCCGTGCAGTGCATAGCACACAGGCACCAGGTGTGGGCGGCCATCGAACGCGATGGTCGCCAGCCGGCCAACGCGGCAGGTCTCGATGAGCTCCCGTTCCCAGTCGGTGAACACCGATCCAGCATGCCATAGGCGAGCGGCAGGCGTCGGTTCGAGCTGCCTCGGGACTAGCCCGCAGTTCGCCATCACGCTGGTGCGCCAGGGGCGAGGAACCGTCGCGCCAGCAGAGGCGGGGAACGGGTGAAAGAAGGAAGGGAAAGTTTTCCTGACCGATACATCCAACCACGCACACGCACGCGTATTCGTGGTATTCTCGATGTGCCGAGTCGCCCCTCCCGGGGCGAACGGGGGACCCAACATCCGGGGTGTATTGCGCAGGTGCGCATAGGCGATCTTCGACGCCGAACCCGTCAGCTAACCCCGTAGGCGTTCGGAGAGCCGGACCCAATCTGTGCTCTCACGAATATCGGTGCATTCCCGCTTCCCGAAGCGGGTGGTGTGCCGTTAGCTCAATTGGGGGGAGCACAGCGGTGGTGGCGGCAAACATGCGTTCCGTTCGCGAACAGGGCGTCTATTTCGGCGCGAAGTTCCTCGCACAGGCAGCCCAGAACCTCTTCCTGGCCACGCTCTTTCTCGCCGCCGGCACAAGTTCCAGCGCGGCTATCGACCTGTCGAGCCTCTTCGTCGCCATCCTCATCCCCGCGGTCCTCTTCGGGCCGCTCGGTGGCGCCACGGTCGACAAAGTCGGCCCGGCCCGGGCCTACCCCGTGGGCGCCGCGCTGCGTCTTTCGACCATCCTCGCGGCCCTCCTCATCCTTGATGGCGGCAGCCGCGCCTGGATGATCGCCTTCAGCTACTCGGCGGTCTCGCAGATTTACTCGCCGGCCGAAGTGGCACTCATTCGCACGCTCCAGCCGAATCGCTCGGGCCGCGTCCACTCGCTCGGCATCCTGCTGCAGTACGCGGGCCAGGGCGCCGGGATGCTGGTGCTCGCGCCTGCGCTCTACTTCTGGGGCGGCATCGATGCGATGCTCGCGGGCGCTGCGCTCGGTTTCGCAGGCGTGACCGGGCTCGCCTTCCTCCTCTCGCGCTTCCTCGCCGGGACCACCGCGGATATCGAGCTGGACGCCCGGTCCGCCTTCAACTTCGGCGACACGTGCCGCTTCTTCCTCCACGAAACGCGCGCGGGCTACGCCGTGATCACCCTCGGGCTCAAGACCATCGTCTCGCGCGCCATCGTCATCGCCCTGCCGTTCTACGTGCAGCGCAGCATGGGGCTGGGCGAAGAGGCGGTGATGTACCTCCTCATCCCCGGCATCATCGGCATCGGCGTGGGGCTGCTCTGGTCCCACCGCGCGCTCACGCTCGAAGCGGCGCACAACGCGATGCGCCTCTCCGTGCTCGGCATGGTCGTCGCCGTGTTCGCCTTCGCCGCGCTCGATTACGGCGTGACCGCGATGGCGCAGTACAGCCAGGTGCCGCCCATCGCCCGCCTCGAAGCCTCGGTCAACACGACCTTCGTAGTGGCCGTGCCCGTCGCCTTCCTGCTTGGCATCGTGCTGACGACATCGCTCACCGCGGCCCGCGTAACACTCACCGAGACTGCGCCCGACGGACAGCAGGCGCGCGTCTTCTCCGTGCAGGAGACGATCGGCGAAGCGATGGTCGTGGCGCCGCTGCTGCTCGCGGGGGTGGGCACGCAGTTCGCCGGCGCACGCCCGGTGCTGGTCGCGATCGGCGTGCTTGCCGTCGCCGCGATGCTGCTTGCCGAAATCCCGACCCTGCGCCAGCGCCGCGCGGCGGCCATGGCCGCACCGCAGAGTGAACCCGCGCTGCTCCCAGCGCCCGTGCTCGTGGAGCCCGCGGAAGCCTATTCGGCCGGCGGCTAACGTCTGGTCAGTGGCGGCCTACTTGCTGTAGAGCCGCCACTCTGCCGTCGGCTCGGTCTCGACGCGCAGGCGGCAGGCCGTGCTGCCGGACGGGAAGTTGATCACGAGGCTCGACTGCCCGTGTTCCAGCGGGCCCATGCTGTCGAGCACGACCATCTCGCCAGCGTCGCAGAGAGCACGCAGTACGACCGGCACCGGGCTCGCGAACTCGAAAATGAACGCGTAGCCCAGCGGACTATCCTGAATGGCAAACTCGGACGAAGTGGCGCTGCCCTCCTCCTCCATCCCGAACCCGCGAACCGAACGAGTGGTTGGGGCGACACCAGCATCCGGTCGTGGGAACGGTATTGTGGAGAGGGTCGCACCATTCGCATCGCGAAGCTGGAGCGACACCGCTCCTCCCGTGGAGCCCAGGAACGCCTTCATTGTGCCCTCGTAGTCAGCCGGCAGCGGATAGAGAGGCACCGCGGCCTCCTCACCCTCGTTGTTCACAGCCACTACGCTCGCTGTCTCCGGAGCGGCCGTGCCGACCACGAAGTCGGTGCCGCTCATCATGCTGTACAGGGCCCCGCCCCGGACGTTCTTCGCAGGGCAGAGCCTGCCGATCGAATCCGGTGTTGCAGTATCGTCGAATCGCAGACAGGGATTGGAGGGGTCCCCGTAGACGCTGAGCGACATCCGGCGCAGTCCCTCGTCGCGAATGACGAATACGTGAGGCACAGCGCGGCTCGACGCCATTGCTTCTCCTTCCCAGCTCACATCTTCGCCGCGCGCCGCCCGTTCCATGGTGTCCGCGCTGGGCGACAACACGCCGGCATCGATCTCACTGCTCAGGTCCGTCAAGTTGCCGGTCCCGTCTTCGAAAACCAGGTAGAGCCGAAGATCGGCGGGGCTGTCTGGGAGTTCGGGGTGCGTCAACCCATCGAGCTCGAAGAGGAAGCCCCATCGGTCGGACGGAGTGCCTGAGGTGAAGTTAGCCCGGCCGGCATCGCCGAACGTCACGCTGCTCGTGAGGGGCTCGAAGAGGCGGGCGCGGAGGATGAGGTCCTCGATCTGAACCGGTCTGCCATCAACCTGAGCACGGCCAACCTCGCGGCCACTTCTTGCCGAGCTGAGGTGCTCCGCTCCTAACCTGAGGGCGATCTCCGTTGCCTCGTCAACGGTGAAGTCACGGATGCCGTTGGTCGCGAGTGCCTCCGCAGGGGTGGCGGTTTCGTCCGCCGCCGCGGGCGGGTCGTCGGACACTGAGTTCAACGTGGTCGCGAGGACGAACACCCCGGCGCTCCCGAGCGCCGCTGCGCCGGCTACCTTCAGCAGCGGGCCAGCGACCAGGCCCCGCACGGCGCGTTCGAAGCGCGCGACCGGCCGATTCCTTCGCCGCCAGTAGCGCGCCGCCTCTTCGCGGCTGCCCACGCCGAGCTTCGAGAGCACCTCGCTCACGTGCCACTTCGCCCCGGCGAGGCTGATGCCCAGCACTTCCGCAATTTCGTAGTTCGTGTGTCCCCGCGCGATGAGGTCGAGCACCTCCCGCTGCCGCGCGGTCAGGTCCCCTCCGCGTACATGCTTCGCTGACGTCGTGTCGCTCACGGCCCACAACCTACCGCCGCCCCGCTCAGGTGTCCCTAGTCTATGCCGGACATTCCAAACAGGAATGGCTTGGTAGCCGCGGCCCTTGTGGCCGCTCCGGTTGTGATGGACGCCCCGGGATTGTGTGCGAGCGTTCGGATTGGCCCGAGGCCCGCCAGTGGTGGGGGTGTGCCGGTGATGGTGCCGCGAGGCTGGATGGAGCGGCCACGAGGGCCGCGGCTACCGGTGGGCTGTGGTTTGCGAGGCGGGGTGTGCCGGTGATGTTGCCGCGAGGCTGGATGGAGCGGCCACGAGGGCCGCGGCTACCGGTGTGGCTCGGGTTTGCGAGGCGGCGTGTACCGGTGATGTTGCCGTGAGGCTGGATGGAGCGGCCACGAGGGCCGCGGCTACCGGTCGAGCCAGATGCCCAGCCACGGCCAGTCGGATTCGTCCGCTACCAGTCCGGCTTCGACAGGATTGCGGCGCACGTAGAAAAGTGTGGATTCCCACTCACGTTCGTCCCGGATCCGGCGGTCCCAGAACGAAGGCTGCCAGAGGCGGCCGTGCCAGCCGGACTGCCATGCAATGCGTGTTGTGACGGACTTGAGTGCCCCAAGCCAGTCGATAATGTTCGTCCCCGCGGGCTTCGCGAGGAGGTGGAGGTGGTCCGGCATGAGGCAGGCTGCGAGGAGTTCGATTCCGCGGCGCCCGTCCTGGTCAAGCAGGCGATCCCAAACCGCGCTATTGAGCGTGGAACCACGGAACGGCAAAGTTTCCGGGAATGTACGGATGACAAGGTGGAACACGTTCTCCGGGTTTTCGTAGCTCTCGCGCGGTAAGCGAATCGGCTTCGGAAAGCGCACGCGCGTCATGAGCCGCGATTCTAAGGTAGCCGCGGCCCTTGTGGCCGCTCCGGTTGTGATGGACGCCCCGGGATTGTGTGCGAGCGTTCGGATTGGCCCGAGGCCTGCCGTTGCAGCGTGTGGCTCGGGTTTGCGAGGCGGGGTGTACCGGTGATGTTGCCGTGAAGCTGGATGGAGCGGCCACGAGGGCCGCGGCTACCGGTGGGCTGGTGGTTTGCGAGGCGGGGTGTGCCGGTGATGTTGCCGGGAAGCTCCATGGAGCGGCCACGAGGGCCGCGGCTGCTGGTAATGGGCCTTA
>JALOAP010000055.1 GCA_023228745.1 Dehalococcoidia bacterium
CGGTTCGCCTTCGCACAGCAGTAACTGCGTGCGCGCCCCGGCCGCATCATAGCGGTTCTCGTAGCGCGGCGGGCAGGCCGCCGCCTGTGCCACCAGCCGCAGCCCATCGAGCACGGCGCGGTCGTACCCCGGCGCGAGCGTCGTCACCAGGGTGACCTCCGCGCCCAGCGCCGCAGCCGTGCGCGCGGAATAGAGCGATGGGCCGCCCGGCACCCAGCTCCCGTCTGGAGCAAGGTCCTCGACGACATTCCCAGCGACGATGACGTGCGTGGCGGCCCTCCTTCCCGGCTAGTGCCTCGTGCTGATCACGACCTTCCGGTTTTCACCCTCGCCCACGCTGTTCGTGACCAACTCCGGATCGTCGGCCAGGGCCAGGTGCACGAGGCGGCGTTCGGCAGCCGACATCGGCTCGAGCGTGATCGCGCTCCCTGTCTGGCGGACGCGGTCGGCCATGCGTTCGGCGAGCGCGACGATCTGCGTCTCCCGGCGGTGGCGGTAGTGTTCGGCATCGAGCGTCACGCCGCCCTGGCCCGGGTAACGCCGCGTCACGATCAGGTTCACCAGGTACTGCAGCGAAAGGAGCGTCTCGCCCCGTCTCCCGATGAGCAGGCCAAGGTCGTCGCCCGTTATGTCGATAACTGCACGCACCATCCCGAGCCCATCGCCAGCCGTCAGCGGCTCGCGAATCGTCAGTTCGGCTTCGACACCCACCATCCGCAGGAGGTCATCGACCACGGTGGCCGCCAGTTCAACTTCCTCGGCGTTGATGTCGGGGGTTACTTCCTGCTCGTCTCGGTGGCGGCCACGGTCACCACGCTCGCGCCGTTCGCCCCGTGGCGCCTGGTCGCCGTTCCCGCCCCGGCGTCCGCGCCGGCGCTCACCGCGTGCCGCGGGCACTGCTTCTTCGGCCGGTGCTTCCCCTGTCTCTTCGTCAAAGCGTGGCGGGCGAAGGAAGTCGGCTTCGGTGAGCTTCCGTTCCGCGGTTTCGAAGCTGCGGCCGCCGCGGCCACGTCGGCTCCCACCGCCATTGCGGCCACGCGAGCGCCCGGTGCCGCTACGTTGTTCACTCGCCGGCCGTTCGCCGGCGCCGCCACGGCCACGGCGCCCGCGCCGCCGGCCTTCTTTTTCCTGGCCGTTCTGTGCCGGTTGTTCCTGTTGTTCGTCGCGCCCCCCGCGGGAGCGCCCGCCGCTTCGTTCGCCGTTCTGGGCTGGTGCTGCAGCGCCGACGCGCTTGACGAGCACCCGTGCTTCGCGCGAACCCATCCCAAACATTCCGCGCCGGCCCTCATCGAGCACGGTCATCTCGACTCGTTCTGCATCGAGGTCGGCGCGCGTCGCTCCGATGCTCCTCAGCGCTCGGCTAAGAGCGTCGTCTACGGTTTTGCCGCTTGCTTCGGCCTGGTCCATTGGCGGTCCTCAGTTCTCGATCGATGTTGGAAGACGTGCCGGCCGCGCGCGCATCTGGCGCTGCGGCGGGCTGCGGCTGCTTCCCCGGGGCAGCCGCGGTGGCTGGGGCTGGGGTTCGAACCTTGATCATCGGCGCAATCTTCAGCGGGGCGAACCCATACGTCACGATGTTGAACCCGATCCCCACGAGCGAGTTGACCACCCAATAGAGGCTCACTCCGCTCGGGAAGCTCAGCGCGAAGAACGCGAACATCAGCGGCATCATGTACGCCATCATCTGTTGCTGCGCCCGCGCACGTTCGTCCGTGGCCACACTCACCGTTGTCTTCGTCTGGGCCCAGGTGGTGAGCGCCACGAGCACGACCATCAGGATGTTCGGTTCGCGAAGGTCCATCCCCAGGAACGTCTCGCTGATCGGGATGGCCTGCTGGATGTAGGTCCACGAATACAGGTGGTCGTGCAACGCCGAAAGCGCTTCCGGCGATTCTGGCAGCACCCGCCGCACCGCCCAGAACAGGGCGATCAGGATCGGGAACTGCAGCAACATCGGGCCCAGGCAGCCGAGCGGGTTCACTCCCGACTCCCGGTAGGCCTTCATCATCTCTTCCTGCCGGCGCTTCGGGTCGCTGTACTTCTTATTGATCTCCTGGACCCGCGGCTGGATCGACTGCATCGCCCGCGTCTGGTGCAGCTGCCGCACCGTCAACGGGAACGTGATGAGCCGGATGAGGATGGTGAACGCGATGAGGCCAAGCCCAAAGCTGCCGAACAGCAGCCGCGAAAGGATGACCAGCAGGTTGATCATCGGGTCGAGCAGCAGGAGGCCGAACAGGTCGCCGATCACTGTGCGCCCCCAACTGCGATAGGCCCGACGACCGCCAGGCGTTCCGGCTCTGCAGCAAAGACCTTCCCGCCCGTCGTCACGACATAGGCCCGCCCTTCGAACGCTGTGAGCCCCGCGCGAACCCGGCCCGCGTCCTCGATCGGCACAGCGTTCAGCCGCTCGCCCGTCTCCGCGTTCAAGAAGTAGACTACCGGGTCGTTGTCGGCCACGACGAGGACATCACCCAAATCGCGCACATTCTCCACGATCGCCGGGCCAGATTTCACCTTCTGCCCCGCCGCGAACTCCCACACTGGCTCGATGCCATTCGTTATGTCGAGCGCGTAGACATTCCCCGAGAAGTCCCCGAAGTACACCCGCTCGCCCTTCACTGCTGGCTCCGTCCAGACCCAATCCGAGGCCTTGAACTCGCCCAGGACGCTCCCGTCGCTGGTGGCAACGATGTAGACGTATTTGTTCAGGCTCGGAACGAACAGCCGCTCCTCATCGAGCAGCGTCAGCGCCGCAATCGCGCCGTCCACCTCGAACGGCTGTGACCACAGCTCCGCGCCATCGCTGAGGGACAGCGCGTGCAGGGCCCCACCCATCGTGGCAACGAACACCCGGTCGCCAGCGATCACCGGTGTCGCCCAGATGCCATCGTCGAACGTGCGGCCTTTCGTATCCCACCCGGGCGCCGGGCTGCCGTCCTGCTTCTTGATGACGTAGACGTGGCCGTCGGTGGTGCCGAATGCGAGGAAGTCGCCCGATACGCCGAGGTCATGCCCCACATTACCGCTGATATCGTCGCCGCGCACCCGCCAGCGCACGCTGCCGTCGTCGGCGCTAATCGCGAACACGCCCGCTTCGTAGTCGGCGACGTAGATCGTGTCGCCTTCCACCACGGGCGTACTGTAGATAGCGCGCAGGTCGAGCTTGTCCTGGTCCGGGTGGCGGTTCTTGTCGGGGAAGACCCAACGAGTCGCCCCGAGTGAACCGTCCTGGAGGTCGACGGCGTAGAGCTTGTCTTTCTTCAGGACGATGTACGCGGATGGTTCGCTGACGGCGGGGCTGGCCCAGCCTTCCGGGTTGGCGACGCCGGCGCAGCCCGCGGCAACAAGAGCAATCGCGACCGCAAGGAACGCAGCCGCGAGGAAGCGGGGGAGTTTCACCCCGCCATGGTACCAGTCTCCACGGAACGGAATAGCCGCGCCCCGCGCCGCCAAAAGAATCAGTATTGAGACCATGTGTCAGCTGCAGCTGGCGGCTAGTCGCCAGTCGCCAGTCGCCAGCGGTAGTCGAGGCCCACCGCGGCCTCGGGACCCACTCCGACGCCGCACGGATTCCGGAGCCAAGGCACACCGGGCCTCCTGACGCCTCAACACGGGCAACACCATCAGTACCGCGCGCGTCAGCAAGCGCCGGGGGCCCAAACAAGCACCCTGCTCCGCGGCGCGCCCACAACAGTCGCAGACCACCGGCCCGAATTGCACCATGTTTCACGTGGAACACCCGCTTGGGGAGCGGTTCGTTCTGCTTAACGCGGAACCCCAGGAGCCCGTGGCCAACGGGTCTGTCCTCAACCCTTGTTTCATGTGAAACCTTCCCCGAGCCGCGCTGCGCCAATCCTCAACCGGTGCCCGGATACGTGGATAACCCGTTTCACGTGAAACACAGAGCAAGTGTCAATGCGGGATCATCCGCCGATGGCCCTACTCGTCACCGTTTCACGTGAAACACCGCACCCCCTTCGCGGTCCCCTCGTATGTTCGTCGCCGCTACCCACGATTTCACGTGAAACATATTGCCTCTGGCACCGTCCGTAGGCCGCTCGCCCCAGCCCGACTGGCTACTGACGACCGACGACTGACGGCTGACGACCGACCGGCTGCCCCACCTAGTCCGGGACGGGGTCGTAGCCGCGCCCGCCACCGGGCCGACACCGCGAAAGCCGCTTCACCGCTAACCAGCCCCCGCGCAATGCCCCGTGCCGCTCGACCGCCTCGTACGCGTACCGCGAGCAACTGGGCTCATACCGGCAGGAGGGTGGCAACATCGGCGAAATCACCCGCTGATAGCCGCGTATCGCCTTCAATAGCAGCCACTTCACTCGCCCGCCTCCAACAAGCCGGCCTTCCGTAACTGACGCGCCAGCGCCGCCTGCAACTCCCCGAAAGATGCCCCCAGCGCACGAGCACGCGCCGTCACCACTACATCGTACCCCTCAGCCACCGGGAGCCGCCGCGCCGCCTCGCGCAAGCGCCGCCGTACAACGTTCCGCGCACTCGCGCGCTTCTCCAATCGCTTCCCGACCGCAAATCCCCAGCGCGTACGCCCCAGGTCGTTCGCACGCCAACGGACAACAAGAAGGGGACCGTTTACCACGGTCCCCTCACGATATGCCCGGTCGAACGCTTCGCCCTTCGGCAGGCTCCGCGTACGGTCCATCTCCTGGCCCTTAGACCATCGTCAGCCGCTTCCGGCCCTTCAGCCGCCGCGCCTTCAAAACTGCGCGACCCGCGCGGTCCGACATCCGGTGACGAAACCCGTGTCGCCGCGATCGCCGGCGCCGGCTTGGTTGATACGTGCGCTTAGTCGCCACGTCGTACTCCTCAATCCCGATTGGTCATCCCAGACTACCCGATTCCCGCGCTAACACGCGAATCGGCGCGCGCTTAGCGCCATGCCTGCCTGTAATGCGCATAGTGTTCCATCACGTACACGACATAACCTTTCGTCTCCGTGATGTCGACTGCGGCAACCCAGTCCGCCGGCGAGGGACCATCCACCTGCTCGTTCCAGCGCATCACGTTCCCCGGCCCGGCGTTGTACCCGGCCAGCGCACGGTAGGGGTCGCCCCAGCGCTCGAGTTGGCCCGCCAGGTAGTACGCGCCGAACTCGAGGCTCACGGCCGGGCGGAACAGGTCGTCAGGTTTGAAGTCCGGGTGCCCCAGCGACTCCGCGATCGCCTCGCCCGTCGGCGGAATGACCTGCGTCAGCCCGAGTGCACCCGCATGCGAACCGGCGTTCCGGTCCCAGAAGCTCTCTTGCCGCACCATCGCCGCCACGAACAGCGGATCGAGGCCATTCGCTTTCGCAACCCGGTCCAGCAGCTCCGAATAGGCGAGCGGGTAGGCCACCTGGAGGAGCGCCTTCGGCACCTCGTCGGAACGCACCCCGGCCAGGTGCCGCAGCCGCACGGCAAGCTGCGCGGCCACGTCCGGCAGCCCGAGGTCGTCCGTTTCGCGCATCACCTGCAGGACCTGCCACGGATCGTCGCCGTCCGCCGCCGCCCGCAGGACTGCGATCGCTTCACTCCGAAGGCCGAGCGCGAGGAAGTCCCGGGCCGGCGTGCTCTCCAGCGGCGTGGGCACACCGCCCACTCGCTCGAACAGCCACCCCTCCACGCTCGCCCAGTCACGTTCCCCAACGGACGGCAGCGACACGTAGCCGACATCGACGCTTCCGAGCCGCCCGAGCCGCCGCGCGGACTCTTCCCCATAGAAATCGATGGGCCCGGCGGCTATCGCGGCTTCGTACGCAGCCATCGCCGGCTCTTCGTCGCCAAGCTCCTCAAAGGCGCGCCCCTTCCAGTAGAGGATGCTCGCATCGGCATTCGTGCCGAATTGCTCCCAGGCGGCAACCGCACCGGCCGGGTCGCCCGCGGCGAGCAGGGTGTGTCCGGCCCGGAAGGCCGCCTCGCTGCTGAATTCGCCCGCCGGCCCCTCGGTGGCAAGCTCGCTGTACCGCGCGGAAGCCGAGGGTGCGTCTCCAATCTCTTCCATCACGCGCGCCGCCCAGTACTTCGCCCGATGCGCATAGTCGGAAGTGGGGTCGTGCGCGACGGCCGCATCATAGGCCGCGATCGCCTCCACGGGTGCACCCCCGTCTTCGTATGCCGCGCCAAGGTAAAACGCTTCGAACGCCAGCTCGGCGGGCGCCTTCCCCTCGACCATCGCCGTCGCCTCGGCCAGGATGCGCTGCGCTTCGGCGTAGTCCCGGTGGCGATACCGCACGAGCCCCTCGTCGCCCGGCGGCACATCGAACCCGGCCTCCCGGAGTTCCTCGATCGCCGTCTCCGCGAGCTCCGATGCGGGGTAGCGGGCCACGATGCGGCGAAGGTGCGCGGCGAACGTCTCCATATCGCCCACTTCGCGTGCAACCAGCGCCGCCTCACGGTGGGTCGTTGCGTCTTCTTGTGTCGCCAGTTGCAGTTCCAGCCACTTCAGCTCCGCCGGCCCGTCGTTCGCGTCCTTCGCCAGCGCCGCGAGCTCCCGGTAGGCCATCGCGCGCACCTTCACCGGCGTCGCCTCGCTCGTGAGAAGCTGGTTCCAGGTTTCGATCGCAGGGGCAGCGCGGCCATCGTGTCCAAGCGCGCGGGCGTATTCCGCTACGATGTACGGCTGCAGCGCGTCCCCTGCCAGTGTGCTCGCCAGGCCCTGCACGGCGGCAGCCGCGGCTGCATGGTCGCCCGTGTCGTTCAGCCGCAGGGCGAGCAGATAGCTCGAGCGACGGTGCGTGGGCGACCCCGGTTCGGCCTTCTTCGCCGCGAGTCGCAGCTCATCGATCGAAGCGCTGCGCTCCCCGGCTTCGAACAGTGCCACGGCCGCGCCGAGCCTGCCCTCCGCTTCGATTGCCGGGCTGCTCGCCGCGGCAGCGTTCGCGCGAAATGCCACTGCCGCCTCCTCGAAGAGGCCATCGCGAAGGAGTTGCTCGGCCTCTTCGAGGCTCACCAGCGGCGCCGTCGGCGGTGTGGCGGCCGGCACCACAGGAGACAGGCCGACCGGAGTGGATTCGTCCGCGCTTTCCGCCGGCGTGGGGTTGCCGGTGCCGCCGCCGTCACATGCGGCCAGCACGAGCGCGAGGGCAGCCGCAAGGAAAGCCATCCTTCCATAGGTCAGCACGGTGACGCTTTTGCGATTGCGTTTGACCAGCACCCGCCCGATGCTAGGGAGCGCGCCGGGTGCCTTCAAGCATTTCACTTTTCATAACGCAAAGGGTGTTTTACCTCGCATGACCGATACAGCCGGGTCTGCGCACGCTTCCACCCTCGCCGGTACGGGCGCCGCCTCCGCATCTGCCGCCGCTACCCTCGAATCCGCCACGGCCGCGCTCAACGCCTGGCTCGAAGTGGACCTCGGCCGGCTGGACCAGAACCTCGCTGCGCTCCGCGCGGCCCTCGACCCCGGCGTCGACGTGATCGCGGTGGTGAAAGCGAATGCCTACGGTGCGGGCGTGGCGGGCATTGCCCCGGCGCTCGAACGGGCGGGCGTCGACCGCTTCGCGACCGTCTGGGTGCCCGAGGCCGTGGCGCTGCGCCGCCTTGGCGTACGAAAGCCCATTCTCGTGTTGGGGCACGCCTTCCCCGCGGAGGCCGTCGCGGCGATCACTCACGACATAACGCTGACCGTACACTCCCTCGACCTTGGGCGCGCGCTCTCGGAGGCGGCCACCGCCCGGGGACGTGTGGCGAACGTGCACATCCATATCGATAGTGGCCTCCACCGCGACGGCGTTTCCCTCGGGGAGGGCGTTGCGCTCGCCGAGGCGCTCCGGCAGCTCCCGGGTATCCGCGTCGAAGGCCTGAGCACACACATGGCGAACGCCGACGAGCCCGATGACTCGTTCTCGACCACCCAGGGCGACGTCTTCGCGGAGGCGGCGAAGCGGCTGCCATGGGTGCCATATCGCCACACCGCGAACTCGGCGACGGCGCTCCGGCGGCAGGAACTACGCTACGAAGGGGTGCGCATCGGCCTCGCGATGCACGGCATTGTCCCGCCGAACACGCCCGGCCCGGGCGTGCAACCCATCCTGTCGCTCAAGGCGCGGGTCGCCCGCGTTGTCGATGTTGCCGTGGGCGAAGGCGTCAGTTATGGGCTCACCTGGCGAGCGACCCGCCAGTCCCGCGTTGCCCTCGTGCCGGTCGGCTACGCCGATGGCTGGCCGCGCCACCTCAGCAATGCCGGCGAAGTGCTCATCGGCGGCCGCCGCTGCCCGATGGTCGGCCGTGTCTGCATGGACCAGTTCCTCGCCGACGTGACCGATGTGCCGGGCGTGCGAGAAGGGGACGAGATCGTGCTTCTCGGTGAGCAGGGCGACGAGCGCATCAGCGCCGACCAGGTCGCCGAACACGCGGGCACCATCTCCTGGGACATCCTCGCTTCGCTCCAGGCCCGCCTCCCGCGCATCTTCCACCGCGGCGGCGCCGTCGAGCTGGTGGTGTAGGACCGCCGGCGTGGCGACACGTATCACCGGTGATGTCGCAGGGCACCAGGTCCCGAGACCGCAGTGGGCCTCGACTACGGGATGGTGGCTCCACCGGTGCGTGGTACCGTTCGGATCATGGTTCGGATCTGGTTCGAAATAGCACTCGATCCCGAACGCTGACGCACCTGCTCGTCCGATCCAGGAGAACCCGAACCGCACCCGTCGCCCTTCCGAACCGTGATCCGAACCTCTCTATCGCCCGCGGGAATGCCCCGACTCGAAGCTGGGAAAGCCCTTGCAGCACCATGAACCGAACACCCGAACCGGCTCGTCATCATCATCTCTTCTTCTATTAGAGGATGGGGTTTGTCAGGATGGGTAGGTAATGCTGGACGCGATTGAGATTGAAGTGAGCGGCGGAACGGGTGGCCACGGCCTTGTGAGCTACCACCGGGAGAAGTTCGTACCAAAGGGCGGACCGGATGGAGGCGACGGTGGCCGGGGTGGACGCGTCTACCTTCGCGCCGTGGACGACGTCTACACACTCGAGCAATACCGTTCGAAGCGAAAGTTCCGGGCGGGCGATGGCACGAACGGTGGCCCCAACCTGCGGGCGGGTGCAAATGGTGCGGACCTCTACCTGGATGTGCCCGCGGGGACGGTAGTCATTGACCTCGCAACAGGCGATGTGATCGCCGACCTGAAGCACCCGGGTGAGGAAGCGCTGGTCGCGTTGGGCGGCCGCGGTGGCTGGGGGAACAAGCGCTTCGCCACATCGACCAACAAGACGCCGACCTATTCGCAGAAGGGCCAGGAGGGCGAGACCGTCCACCTGAAGCTCGAGCTGCGGCTGCTGGCGGATGTCGGCCTGCTCGGCTTGCCGAACGCGGGGAAGTCCACCCTGCTGGCCGCCGTTTCGAATGCGAAGCCGAAGATCGCGTCCTACCCCTTCACCACGCTCGAACCGATGCTGGGCGTCGTCAACGTTGCCTACGATCGCTTCACGCTGGCTGACCTGCCGGGGTTGGTGGAGGGCGCGAGCGAAGGGTATGGCCTGGGGTTCGAGTTCCTGAAGCATGTTCGGCGCTGCAGGGTGCTCCTGCACGTGGTCGATGGCACTTCGCCCGACCCGGTGACGGACTTCGAACTCATCGAAGGGGAAGTGCGTGCCTACGACCCGAAGCTCGACGAGATCCCGCGCGTAATCGCGGTCACGAAGGCGGACCTGGACCCGGAGATGGCCGCGGAGCACGCGGAGACGCTTTCGCAGCACGTCGAACGGCCCGTCCACGTCATCTCGTCGACCGAGCAGACCGGGACAGTGGAGCTGATGACGGAGCTGATGGACCTCGTGAAGGCCGAACGCGAGCGTGCGGAGGCGGAAGCACCGGAGGACCTCGTGGTCCTGCGGCCCGAGCCAGAGGACCGCTTCAGCGTGCAGCGCATCGACGACTCCACGTTCGAGGTCCTCGGCCGCGGCATCGTCACCTTCGTGGAGATGATGGACACGGGCATGGAAGGCGCCCGCGACGAGGTGCAGCGCCGTCTCGAACGGTGGGGCGTGGCAAAGGCGCTCCAGCGCGAGGGTGTGAAGCGCGGCGATACCGTGCTCTTCGGCGATGCGGAACTGACCTGGGAGTAGCACACGGCGCTGCACCAGTGGCGTAGGATGGGCGCCCACCCCTGCAACAGGAGCGCACTGTGAGCGAACACCCGCTGCCGAGCGAGGAGGACGTCCTCGCCTACTTCGAGCGATATAGCAACTGGGGCCGTTGGGGCCCGGACGATAATGCCGGCACCATCAACCTCATCACGCCGGAGAAGCGCCGCAAGGCTGCCGAACTGGTGCGAAGTGGCCGGGCCGTCTCGCTCGCGCACCCACTGAACACCGTGGGCGCACCCGGGAACTGGAACCCGGCACAGCACTACATGCGCGTCGGCCCCGAAGCCTCCGCCGACTACATCGGGCTGCTCTTCCACGGCTACGCGACGACGCACATCGATGCGCTCTGCCACATCTTCTACAACGGCAAGATGTGGAACGGCCGGCCCGCGACCGAAGTAACCTCCGCGGGCGCGAAGGCGGGCGCCGTCGACGCCTGGGCGAACGGCATTGCGACACGCGGCGTGCTCATCGACATCCCCCGGTTCCGTGGCGAACCGCATGTGACGCTCGACCGGCCGGTGCGCGGCTGGGAGCTCGAAGCCGCGGCCGAACAGCAGGGCACGCCACTCGAATCGGGCGACGCGATTGTGGTCTACAGCGGCCGGACGTCGTACTACGCGGCGAACCCGGACGCCATCCCCGGCGTCGAACCACAGCCGGGGCTGCACGCGGATGTCATCCCGGTGCTCCGCGAACGGGACGCGGCACTGCTGGTGTGGGACCAGATGGACGCGCGCCCCTCCGGCTACCAATCGTTCGATGTGCCGCGAAGGCCCGGCGGCCCGGTACACGTACTGGCGATCGTGATGCTCGGCCTGCCGCTGCTCGACAACGCGCGTCTCGACCCGCTCGCCGAGGCGTGCGCCGCCGAGAACCGTTGGGAGTTCATGCTCACCGTGAACCCGCTGAACGTGCGTGGCGGCACCGGCTCGCCAGTGAACCCGATCGCGCTGTTTTAGCTGTCAGTGGGTCAGTTGTCAGCCGTCAGTCGTCAGTCGCCAGCGACCAGCAGGCCGCGGCTGCTTCTCTCAGTGCCAGTGAGAGAGGGGGATTTGACGACGGGTGGTCGCCGGTGATGTCGCAGGGCACCGGGTCCCGAGGCCGCCGCAGTGGGCCTCGACTACGGGGCGGTGGCGCATCTTGCCGATTCGCCGGTAGCCGCGGCCCTCGTGGCCGCTCCGGTCGGTGGATT
>JALOAP010000056.1 GCA_023228745.1 Dehalococcoidia bacterium
TTCCACTACGGGCACGGTTTCGAGGCGCGAAGCGGCGGCGTCGACGCCGAGGTCTCCGGCTGCGACGGCCTCGAGGAGTGTGCGCAGGTGGTCGTTGTCCACGGCACCGAGCGTACCAGCGGCGCGTAGCCAGCTACCAGTCGCCAGTCGCCAGTTGCCAGTGGCCAGGGGGTGCGTTCCCTGGTTCGTACCAACCTCCCCTTCCCCCGACGCATGGAGAGAAGGGGCCGGGGGATGAGGGCTGCCAGGGGAAAGGTGCCTTTACCCCGGGTGTCGAAGTGGCCGCTGCCTGTTCGACGTGTATGTAGGGCGAGGTCTCGGGCGCTGGAGAACCCGGCCGGGAAATCGTCCACCAGCACGAACCAGGAGTATCTTATGCGATTCATGATGCTGATGATCCCGAAGGGCTACGAGGCCGCCGGGCCCGGCACGATGCCGGACCCGGAAGGCGTGGCCGCGATGATGAAGTACAACGAGTCCCTCCAGCAGGCGGGCGTGCTGCTCGCTCTCGATGGGCTGCACCCGCCGTCCATGGGTGCACGAGTCTCGTTCGAGTCCGGCACACCGAAAGTGACCGATGGCCCCTTTAGCGAAGCGAAGGAGGTGCTCGGCGGCTACTGGATGATCGACGTGAAGTCGAAGGAGGAGGCAATCGAGTGGGCGAGGCGCTGCCCCGCCTCGCCGAACGAAGTTATCGAGGTCCGCCAGGTGCAGGAGATGTCCGACTTCCCGCCAGAGGTCCAGGAACAGATTCCCCCTGCGTTCCAGGAGTAGTGCCAAAAGGAAGGTAAGGAATGTCCGCACAGAAGATCACCACGTTCCTCTGGTTCGATAACCAGACGGAAGCGGCGATGGAGTTCTATACCTCCATCTTCAAGAATTCGCGCATTGTCGAGGTCAACCGGTTCGAGAATGCAGGCCCCGAGGGCGAAACCGTCGTAACCGGCACGTTCGAGCTCGAAGGGCAACAGTTCATGGCGCTCGACGGGGGGCCCCTGTTCAAGTTCACCGAAGCGATATCGCTCTATGTCGACTGCGAGACACAGGAAGAGGTGGACTACTACTGGGACAAACTCACCGCCGACGGTGGCGAGCCCTCGCAGTGTGGCTGGCTGAAGGACAAGTTCGGCCTGTCGTGGCAGATCGTGCCGCGGAAGCTCAACGAACTGATGGCCGACAGCGACCCGAAGAAGTCGCAGGCGGTCATGCAGGCGATGTTGCAGATGGGAAAGATCGAGGTCAGCCAGCTCCAACAGGCGTACGACCAGGCCTAGGCCCGACGGCCCCATATCACGCAAGAAGGAATAGCCGAATGCGGTTCATGATGATCTACACTTCCCCGAACGCGGACCACGCGGACCCGCCGACGGAGGAAGAGATGGAGCAGATGGGCAGGTACATCGAGGAGGTGGCCGCTTCCGGCGCACTCCTGATGACCGACGGCCTCATGCCGAGTTCCTCCGGCGCCCGCGTACGCCAGGAAGCCGGCAATGTGACCGTTAAGGATGGCCCCTTCACCGAGACGAAGGAGCTGGTTGCCGGCTTCGCCATCTTCAACCTCGCATCGAAGGACGAGGCGATTCGCCACGCACGCGAGTTCCTGGCCCGCGCCGGCGATGGCCAGGTCGAGATTCGCCAGATGTACGATGAGCCTGCCTTCGTCGCCCCCTCCCTCGCGGGCGTCTCGGGCTAGCGGAGAGATCGCGATGGGCGGCCAACTGGCCGCCCATCGCCACACCGAAAGGAGTGCGGAGATGACCGAAACAGCCGCTGGTGATACGCCGGTGGGGCGCCCCCGCACGGTGAGCTTCCGCTCGACGGTGGTGCTTGGCGGGAAGACTGCTACCGGCATCCCCGTCCCCGGGGAGGTGGTCGCCGCGCTTGGGCCGGGGAAGCGGCCGGCGGTGCGGGTGACCATTGGCGCGCATACCTATCGCAGCACGGTCGCGCCCATGGGAGGCGAGTTCTTCATCCCGCTGAGCGCCGAGAACCGGGCGAGTGCCGGCCTGGCCGTGGGCGACGAGGTCGACGTGACACTCGAGCTCGATACGGAGCCGCGGGAGGTCGTCGTGCCTCCGGACTTCGCCGACGCGCTCGCCGCAGACGATGCGGCCCGCGCCTTCTTCGAGCGCCTTTCCTACAGCAACCGGCGGCGCATCGTGCTGTCGATCGAGGACGCGAAAACGGTCGAGACCAGGCAACGCCGCATCGCACGGTCCATACAGTCGCTGTGGGAGGGAACGATCTAGACCGGGCAGGGCGAGGGCCTGCGGGCCGGGCTGTCTCGCGGGCGGCTTGCCCGCCGGCCACCGGAGATGATTCGATGGGTGGCCATGACGGTAGCCGCCGAGACCAACCGTGCCATCGACGCCGTCTGGCGGATCGAATCACCGCGCCTGATCGCGGCACTCGCGCGCATGGTGCACGACGTGGGTCTCGCCGAAGACCTTGCGCAGGATGCGCTCGTTGCCGCGCTGGAACAGTGGCCGGCGTCGGGTGTGCCGGCGAACCCCGGGGCGTGGCTCATGTCCGTGGCGAAGCGCCGGGCGATCGACCACTTCCGTCGCAGCAAGCGGCTCGAGTCGAAGCAAGAGGAGATTGGCCGCGACCTCGAAACGCAGCAGGCCGACGTGGCGAACGAGATTGACGCTGCACTCGACGACGACATCGGTGATGACCTGCTCCGGCTGATGTTCGTCGCTTGCCACCCCGTGCTCTCGCCTGACGCGCGGATCGCCCTCACGCTGCGGCTGCTCGGTGGCCTGACGACGAGTGAGATCGCGCGCGCATTCCTCGTCGCGGAATCGACCGTCTCCCAGCGCATTGTCCGGGCCAAGCGGACACTGGCAGAGAAGCGGGTGCCGTTCGAGGTGCCGCGCGGCCAGGAGCTGACCGAACGGCTGTCGTCGGTGCTCGAAGTCATCTACCTCGTGTTCAACGAAGGCTACGCGGCGACCGCGGGCGACGACTGGCTGCGGCCGGCGCTCTGCGACGAAGCGCTGCGTCTCGGCAGGGTGCTCGCCGGGCTTGCCCCGGACGAACCGGAGGTGCACGGCCTCGTCGCGCTGATGGAGATCCAGGCGTCGCGCGCACGGGCACGGGTTGGGCCCGGGGGCGAACCGATCCTTTTGCTCGAACAGAACCGGGCGCGCTGGGACCATCTCCTGATTCGCCGGGGGCTGGCTGCGCTCGAACGCGCCGAGCAGCTCGGCGGCGACCGGGGCCCGTACGCGCTGCAGGCGGCCATCGCGGCCTGTCACGCCCGCGCGCGCACCGCCGAGGAGACCGACTGGCGGCGCATCGCCGCCCTCTACGAGACGCTCGCAGCGGTGACGCCATCGCCCGTGGTGGAGCTCAACCGCGCTGTCGCGCTGGCGATGGCCTATGGCCCTGCGGCCGGGCTCGAACTGGCGGACCAGCTCATCGAATTGCCAGCACTGAAGGACTATCATCTGCTCCCGAGCGTGCGCGGCGACCTCCTCCAAAAGCTCGGCCGCACCGACGAAGCGCGCGCCGAGTTCGAACGCGCCGCATCGCTCACGCAGAACGCCCGCGAGCGTGACCTGTTACTGTCGCGCGCCGCCGCCTGCAAGCGGGGCGCCTGACGTCTTCCCGCCGGGGAGCGGGGAGTTTGCCCGCTGTCCCACAAGCTCAAGGAGGCCCTGTGCGCCGCATCATCTACACCTTCAGTGTCTCGCTCGACGGCTACATCGAATCTCCCACGGGCGACCTGAGCTGGACCATGCCCGACGAGGAGCTGCATCGCTACTTCAACTCGCTCGAAGACGGCATCGATACGCACCTCTACGGGCGGCGCATGTGGGAGGGCATGGCCGAGTTCTGGCCAACCGCTGACCAGGACCCCGGGGCGCTGCCCTACATCGCTGAGTACGCCGGGATCTGGCGCAGCAAGCAGAAGGTCGTCTTCTCGCGGACACTCGATGAGGTGGGCGAAGGCGCGACGCTGCTGCGCGAGGTGGACCCCGGCGAGATTCGCCGCATGAAGGCGGGCGCGGGGAAGGACTTCTCGCTGGGTGGAGCGGAACTCGCCGCCGAGTTCATGCGGCACGACCTGATCGACGAGTACCAGCTCGTCGTTCGCCCGCTGGTCCTCGGCGGCGGCAAGCCGATGTTCGGGCCGCTGGCCGAACCGATGAACCTGCAGCTCATCGAGGCACGACCGTTCGCTTCGGGTGTCGTGTTCTTGCGCTACGAACGGCCGCAGAGCGAGTAACGTTACCGGGATCGCGCCGCATCGCGGCCGAGCACGCGGAAGGAGAGTCCCATGGGCAAGCTCATCATGTTCAACATGGTGTCCCTCGACGGGTACTTCGAAGGGGCGAACCACTCGATCGACTGGCACAAGACGGACGAGGAGTTCGAACAGTTTTCGAACGAGCAGCTCGATTCGGCCGAGGCGCTGGTGTTCGGCCGGAAGACGTACGAGCTCATGGCCGGGTACTGGCCCACTGCCACCGACGACCCCGAAACCGCCCGGCGGATGGGGCAGATCTCGAAGTTCGTTGCCAGCCGCACGCTGAAGAATGTCGACTGGGAGCACACGACGCTGCTCGAAGGCGATGCGGTGGAGGCGCTCACGAAGCTCAAGGAAGAGCGCGGCGGCAACCTCTTCCTCTTCGGTAGTGCAAACCTCGGTGCGGGCCTCACCGCTGCGGGGCTCATCGAAGAGTACCGGCTGATGGTGAACCCGGTCGTCCTCGGCGGTGGGCGGCCGCTGTTCGAAGGGGCCCGGCAGTTCGAACTGGAGCTGATCGAGACGCGGCCGTTTGCGAACAGCAACGTGCTCCTTACCTATCGTCCGGAGGGTGCGGGTTCCTGAGGCACGGGCCGGCGGATGGTGCGAGCCTTGCGCCGCGCCGCCCACCGGCCGGACACATACGCTCCATGCCTGGCGGCGACCCTCGACGAAACAGCTCGAGGTACCGCCATCACTTCGCGCTCGGTCACTTCGCATCTCGCCGTGCCCGTGACTTCTGTCGAACAGCCGCACCAGCGGCTTTCGTCGGCGCTGGCCCGCACGGCTGCCGCACTTCTCTCGGTACAGGCGATCACCTGGCTCTCCTCGGTGATCGCGATCACCATCGTCCCGCGCAAGCTGGGCGCCCACGAACTTGGCCTCCTCGCTTCGGTGATGATGTTCGTCACGGTCATCGCCAAGTTCGCTGGCCTGGGGATGTCGCAGCACCTGGTGCGCGAAGTGGCGCGCGACGCCAGCCACGCCGCTGAGCTGGCTGCCGAGGCGATCGCGTGGCGCATCCTCGCTGGTCTTGCCGTGATGTGGGTGGCCGGGGTGGCCCTCTGGGCGTTCGGCGCTGCCCCGCTGACGCTGCTCATCTTTGCCCTGATCGCGGCGGGGGGGCTCGCCGGCCTCGTCCAGGATGTTGCCAGTTCCTGCATGCAGGGGAACTACACGCTCGGGCGGCTCGCCGCGTTCACGGGGACGGTGGCACTCCTGACTCAGATGGCGATCGCCGCCGCGCTGCTCCTTGGCGGCGGCGCGGTAAGCGTCGCACTGTGGACTGCGGTGGGCGGCGGCGTGTCGGCGCTCGTGGCCATCGCCGTGTTTAGCCGGCAGTTTCGGCTGCCGCGCCTCTCCACCTGGCCCCGCCCTGCGCTGCTGCGCAGCGGCCTGCCGTTCCTCTCCTGGGAGGCGAGCCTGCTGATCTACGGCAGCTCGGGTTTCCTCCTCCTGCCGCTGTTCACCGGAGGCGACACGGTCGGCAACTACGCGCTGGCCTATCGCATTGCCGGCGTGCCCATCTTCATTACCGCGATCATCACGTCGACCATTTACCCCGCGCTTGCACAGGCGCACGCGCAGGGGCGCGCCCGGTGGTTCAGCGACGCGCTCACGCGTTCGATCGGGGTGTCGCTACTCGCGACAGTGCCCCTCGCTGTGGGGATCGCCATCGATTCAGGCTCCATCATCAATGTCACGGGTGGCACGGGAGAGTTCAGTTCGAGCGCCCTGCTCCTCACGGTGCTTGTGCTCCACCTGCCGCTTGTCGCCTTCAACACCGTGCAGGGCATGAGCCTCTTCGCGCGCGACCGCCAGGCAGCCGTTGCTGTGACCGCATGGGGCGCCGTGCTGCTCAACGTCCTCGGCAACCTCATCGCCATCCCGCTGTTCGACCGGCTCTGGGCGAACCCGGCGATGGGTTCCGTGGCCGTCACGCTCGGGACCGAGGTCTACATGACGGTGATGTTGCTCTGCCACGTCCACCCGACGCTTGCGAAGCCGCAACTTGGCACGTGGCTCCTGCGGGCCGGCATCACGGGCGGAGCGGTCGCGCTCGTGCTGGTGCTCGGCAGGCCGCTGGGCACGCTCCCCGCGATTGGACTTGCCGGTGTCGTCTATCTCGTCGCCGGTTACGCCTTTGCCGGGCGCGAACTGCTGCGCGACTACTCGTGGCGGCCGCGGCGTGCAACCGCCCCTCAATCTCCCGTCAACGTGGCGACGGTCGAATAGCGTCGTGAGCGAACAGGCACTCGCCTCCGCCGTCATCTGCACCCGCAACCGGCCCGACATGATCGAACGCGCCGTCCGCAGTGTGCTGGAGAACGAAGACGATGCGTTCGAACTGGTGGTCGTCGACCAGAGCAGCGACGACGCCACGCGGGCCGCGCTTGCCCTCCATCTCGATGACCCGCGGCTTACCTACATCCACACGACGCGCGTCGGGCTCTCCGCTGCCTACAACACCGCCATCGCGCGCAGCCGTGGGGACATTATCGCCTTCACGGATGACGACTGCGTGGCGCCGCGGCACTGGCTCAGGAGCATTCGCTCGGAGTTCGCGAAGCACCCGGATGTGGACCTGCTCTATGGGGAGGTGCGCATCCCGCAGGGTGCGTGGCAGCCCGGGCTGCACATCCCCGCCCTTCGTTTCGAGCAGAGCGAACGGCTGAGCCAGCGCGACGGCTTCCACGTCCTTGGCATGGGCGCGAACTTCGCACTCCGGCGCCGGGTCGCCGAAGACTGCGCGGCGTTCGACGAAGCACTCGGTGGCGGTGGCCCCCTCCGCTCGTCCCAGGACTACGACCTGCAGTACCGGCTTTTCCGGCGCGGGTTGGTGAGCCTCGCCACGCCCGAGGTGGGCGTCGACCACTACGGGCTTCGCAACGAAAGCCAGTGGCCGGCGACGCTCTTCGCCTACGGCGTCGGCGACGGCGCGTTCTACATGAAGCACATCCGCTGCCTCGACCTGCTCGCCCTGCGGCTCTACCTGGCCTGCGTGGGTAGGGAGACCGCGCGGCTGGTGGTGAAGCGCCTTCGCCGCAGCCCGCACCGCTCGGAGTACCTGAAGGGGCTCCTGCGCGGGGGCTTTGGCAGCTTCCGCTTCCCCGTCGACCGTCGCCAGCGGATGTACGTGCTCCAATGAGCCGCGGCTACGACTACCTGGTCGTTGGGGCCGGGTTCGCCGGCGCGGTGCTCGCCGAGCGCCTTGCCCGCGCGGCGGGTAAGCGGGTGCTCCTTATCGACCGCCGCGACCACATCGCGGGCAACGCCCACGACTACTACGACGCGCACGGGGTGCTGATACACAAGTACGGGCCGCACATCTTTCACACCAACTCCGACGTGGTCTTCGAATACCTCTCGCGCTTCACGGCGTGGCATGCGTACGAGCACCGGGTGCTGAGCATGGTGGATGGCCAGCTCGTGCCCGTGCCCATCAACCTCGACACCATCAACGCGATCTACGGGCTCGCCCTGACCGAAGCGGAGGCGGAGGAGTTCCTGCGAAGCGTGGCGGAGCCGGTGGGGGAGGTCCGGACATCGGAGGACATCATCGTCTCGCGGGTGGGCCGACTGCTGTTCGAAAAGATGTTCCGGGGCTACACGCGTAAGCAGTGGGGGTTGGAGCCGCGGGAGCTCGACGCGACCGTCGCCGGCCGCATCCCGTTCCGCACCAATCGCGAGGCCCGCTACTTCACCGACCGCCACCAGGCGATGCCTGCGCGCGGATATACGGCGCTCTTCGAGGCGATGCTCGACCACCCGGACATCGACATCGAGCTGGGCGTCTCCTACGAAGAGGCGCGGCGCATGGCCCACCGCGAGCTCATCTTCTGCGGGCCCGTCGACGAGTTCTTCGGTCACGCGCTGGGCCGGCTGCCGTACCGTTCTCTTCGCTTCGAATTCGACACGGCCGAAGGCGGACTGCGGCAGCCGACGGGCACCATCAACTACCCGAACGACCACGCTTACACCCGGACGACCGAGTTCAAGCACCTCACGGGGCAGGCGTCTGCCTATTCGACCATCTGCACCGAGTACCCGCAGGCGGAGGGTGACCCGTACTACCCGATCCCTCGGCCGGACAACGCCGCGCTCTACCAGCGGTATGCCGAGCTGGCACGTGCAACGCCGGGTGTCCACTTCGTCGGACGGCTGGGCACGTACCGCTACTACAACATGGACCAGGTGGTGGCACAGGCGCTGACGCTCTTCGAACGGCTTACCGGACTCCCTGCGCTCACTGGCCTCGCCGAGCCGGCTGCTGCCCCCGCGGCAGGATAGGCGGCGCTACTGCGCGGGTGCGGGCAGGGGGCACGTGCCGGCGATGGCCCGCGCCCGCAGGAGCAACGCGACGACCAACAGCGCGACCGCGGCGATGCCAAGGAAGAGCTGCAGCGGCCCGAAGAAGGTGGCCGCGCCGGACGAGCCAAGCAGCAGAACCACGATCTTGTTGCACGCGGGACAGGCCACGGCGACGTCGGCAAGGAAGCCGCCGGCCATCGTCTTGCCCGCCTCGTCGCTGGCCCGCGCGATAACGAAGGTCCCGGCGAGCAGTCCGACGAGCACGGCGCTGACCACCCAGATGATGTAGTCCTGGGTGCGCACCGGCTCCATGCGGCTGAAGTAGCTGTTTTCGAAGATCGCGGTCGTGCCGCCGATCACGAGCAACATCGCCGTCCCGGCCGCGAACGCGACGAGCCACGCCTGGGGAGTGAGGAGGCCGAGCGTGATCCGCAGTGCGGCGACATCGTCCCGGGTGGGGATCGCAAGCTGGAGCTGTTCCCGAAGCGCCATCGTGGCCCAGCGTGGCAGAGCGCGTGCGCTGCTTCAAGGCACCGGGTAAGGCAGACGCAACTCGCGTCCCGTCGTGCGCGGTGCCCGGCCCCGGGGGGTGCACGGCGTGCCGGCGATTCACTACGATGACCGGGATAGGAGGCTGTCATGGCGATCGATCCGGTCTGCAAGATGGAAGTCGACGCAGCCCAGGCTGCCGGGCAGAGCGAGTACGGCGGTACGACCTACTACTTCTGCTCCACGGCCTGCAAGAACGCCTTCGACCAGGAGCCGCAACGCTTCGCCAGCTAGCGAGCCCCCTCCCGGGTTGAGGAATCGGCAGGACGCGTTCGGGAATGGCGCTCGATGTAGGCCAGGAAGAAGGGACGGGGGGTTTTGACTGCTAGTCATTGAGTGACTAGTATCCGAAATGTGAACGTACCCCTCGCCCTCCTTGGCCTCCTCACCGTCGCCGACCTCCACGGCTACGACCTCAAGCAGCTCTGCGACCGCTTGCTCTCACCCGGGCGGCCGGTGAAGCAGGGACAGGTCTACGCGACACTCCACCGGCTCGAACGGGACGGCAACATCGCCGTCGTCGCGGTCGAGCAGGAGGAGGGCCCCGAGCGGCGCCGCTACGCCCTGACGGAGCGGGGCCGCGCCGAAGTCTCCGGCTGGCTCGCGACTCCCGAGCCCGCTGCGCCGCACCTCCAGTCGGCGCTCTACGCGAAGGTCATCGTGGCGCTGCTGGCGGGATTCGCGGTGGACCAGCTCATCGACGCGCAGCGCGCAGCCCACCTCTGGCGGATGCGCGAACTTACGGCCACGCGCCGCTCCGGTTCGCTCCCCGAGGTGCTCCTCGCGGACTACGCCCTGTTCCACCTGGAAGCCGATATCCGCTGGCTCGACATGACCGCTGCGCGCATCGCACAGCTCGAACAGCAGGTCGAAACCGGCCTGGGCGCCTCGGGCCTCTCCCGATCGACGACAAGAGAAAGGATGCAGCCATGACGACCGCTATGACTGGCCCTGAATTCATGACCGCCGACGCGCCCACCCCGGCGCTCCTTGTCGCCGAGGACCTGGTAAAGCGCTTCGGCCCGACGGAGGCACTGCGCGGGGCGAGCGTGAGCATCCAATCCGGCGAGATCGTGGCGATCATGGGCCCGAGCGGCTCGGGGAAGTCCACGCTGCTGCACTGCCTCGCGGGCATCCTCTTGTCTGACAGCGGCACGGCGCTGTTCGCTGGCCGCGACCTGCGCCGCATGAGCGAAAAGGAGCGCAGCCGCCTGCGCCTTTCCGAGTTCGGCTTCGTCTTTCAGCACGGCCAGCTCGTCCCCGACCTCCCGGGCGAGGAGAACGTCGCGCTGCCGCTCCTGCTTCGCGGCGAAAACCGGCGCAAAGCCATCGACACTGCGCGCGAGTGGCTCCACGCACTCGACGTGGTTGAGGCGATTGGCAAGCTCCCGGGCGAACTCTCTGGCGGGCAGGCGCAGCGCGTCGCGCTCGCCCGAGCCTTCGCCATCCAGCCGCGCGTCATCTTCGCCGACGAACCGACCGGGTCGCTGGACTCGCTCTCCGGCGAGGCAGTGATGGAGCTGCTGACGGCTGCCGCGCGCGACCAGGGCACCACGGTCATCATCGTCACCCACGATGCGCGCGTCGCTGCCTACGCGAACCGCGAGGTGGTCGTGCGCGATGGCCGCGTCACCGCCGGGATGGCGCTGTGAACCTGTTGAACACCTCGCTCGCCTGGCGTTCGGCCGCGGGCCGCCGCACCGCGCGCGTAAGCTTCTTCGTACGGGTGCTCGGTGTGGGCTTCGCCACGCTGGTGCTGCTGCTCGCCGCGAGCGCGAGTGACGCGCTGCACAGCCGTGGCGACCGCGTCGGCTGGCGCACCGACGTGGACATGTCGTTCGTCGATGGCATCACGCCGAGCGACGCCTGGTTCCAGGTGAGCTGGAACGACGACCACTACTTCGAACATGCCATTAGCCACGTGCGTGTGGTGCAGCGTGCACCCGAGGCGATCGTGCCTCCCGGGTTGCCGCGCATCCCCGGCGAAGGCGAGGTGTTCGTTTCGCCGGCGCTGGCGAAGCTCATCGAGGCTGACCACGAGATCCTCGGGAACCGCTACGGCGACACGATCGCGGGTACGATTTCGCG